>NZ_BAAAZP010000242.1:0-507 GCF_039536965.1 Nonomuraea antimicrobica
GCCGCACGGCCGACACCGTACTCATCTTGCATCTCAGGCTCGGTCGGCAACTGGTCGCCTGGTTTCCACCGGAGCGCCTTGATGTCGTCGCGGACCGCTGCGGCGACGCTCAAGCCTGGGGTGTCCGCGCCCGTACCGTCCTCGGGAGGGTTGACCATGCACCCAACGGTACCGCGAGCGGGCGATGAGATTAGACCTATTCAGAAGGAGTGCGGGGGTACGTGCCGCGCCCAGCGACCGTGTAGACCAAGCCGCGCTCCCGCACCAGCGCCAGAGCCCGCCGCACTGTGCCCTTGGCGACGTCGTACCGCTGCGCGAGCTGCGTCTCTGATGGCAACGGCATGTCCTGCTGGAAATCGCCGGCCTCGACCTTCGCCGCCAGATCGTCGGCGATCGACTGGAACACCCATCCCGAGCGCGCCTCGCGCGGAGCCTTCTCCGGGCCGACGAACGAGCCTTCGCCTCTGATCGTGTAGATGACGCCCGCCCCGCGCAGCTCCCGAATCG
>NZ_BAAAZP010000243.1:0-689 GCF_039536965.1 Nonomuraea antimicrobica
TCAGTGCATGCGAAAGCGCCGCCCCGCAGCAGCGGGACAGCGCGAAAGAAAAAGGGGGAAGGGATCTATCCGCGGTACGGCGTAGGCCACACGGCCATCAACTCGTACGAGTCCGGCCGCTCCCACCGGCCGGACGAGTCACGGGCCAGGGGTGCCACGATGGTCCGTTGGATCAGCAGCACGACCACACCCGTGGAAAGGGTGAGGTTCGACCTGCCGTGCAGCGCCGCGAACACCTGGTCGGCGTAGTCACCGACGACACGCGGGTCCGTCGCCGTCCGCATCCGGGCCTGGACGAGCACCGTCGAATCCGACTGATCGACGTCATCGCCGCCCGTGCCAGTGCCGTAGATCGTCAGTGCGATAGCCTCATCCGGCTTGGTCGGCAAGCCGCCGAGCGTGATCGCCCGCTGCTGCGCGGTGTAGGCACCGACCGGGTCCCAGTGGCCGACGCCAGCGTCCGCCAGCAGTTCCGCCAGGCCGGTGAGCAGGTCGCGGGAGAAGGTATCGCTCATCCGCGCAGCGCCCTCTCCAACTGGGTGCCGATGATCTTGTGTACGGTGTCCGCCTCGGCTCGGATGGTCTTCTCCAGCCACTTGGGCTCACCCTGGATCGGGTGCTCCCAGGTCAGCTCCTCGTGCTGGCGAGCCGCGTACGCGATGTCGTAGCCCAGGGCCGCCTTCAGCCTG
>NZ_BAAAZP010000244.1:0-742 GCF_039536965.1 Nonomuraea antimicrobica
GGTTGAAAGGGACTCGTTGAGTACTTCCAGGGGTGGCCGGTAACCGAGCGCCGAGTGCAGGCGCCGGTGGTTGTAGAACCCTTCGATGTAGCGGATGACCTGCCGTCTTGCCTTGGCTCGGGTGGTGAAGACGAAGTGGTGCAGCCACTCGTTCTTGAGCGCGGAGAAGAACGACTCGGCCATCGCGTTGTCGTAGCAGACCCCGGTGCGGCAGACCGAGCGGCGAATCCGCAGGTCGGTCAGGAAGCGGCCGAACTCATCACTGGTGTAGTTCGAGCCGCGGTCGGTGTGGAACACGGCGCCGGGCTGGAGCAGGCCGGTGCCGGCGGCCATCCGGATCGCGTCCTTGACCAATTCGGTGCGGTAGTGGTCGGCCATCGCCCAGCCCAGCACCGCCTTGCTGTGGCAGTCGATCACCGTGGCCAGGTAGAGGAAGCCCTCCCAGGTGCGGACATAGGTGATGTCTCCGACCAGCTTGATGCCCGGCCGCTCTGCGGTGAAGTCGCGGCCGACCAGGTCGGGGATGCCACAGTAGTCGCCCTGGACGGTGGTGGCCGGCCGGAACGCCCTCACCTGGGCCGGGATGAGGCCCTGCTCGCGCATCAGGGCCCGCACCAGTTTCGGGTGAGCAGTGCTCGCCGCGACGGGCCAGGGCGGCGTGGACGCGCCGGTAGCCGTAGGTCTCGTGCGAGCCGGCGAAGACCTCGGCGACCAGAGCGGCCAGCAGCGCCCGGCGTTGCGC
>NZ_BAAAZP010000245.1:0-602 GCF_039536965.1 Nonomuraea antimicrobica
GTGGGAGCGCGGCATGGCGATCGAGCGGCACCGTATCCGAGGCACCAGCCGCATCAACTGGCGGCTCACGCCTGAGCGGGTGCTGGTCTGGCTCAGCCTGGCCGAGACGACGGACCGCAGCGCGCAGGAGGTGGACGCCCACCGCCGCCTGACCCGGGTGGCCCTGTCAGCCAAGCGGGCCAAGCTGCTAAGGGAGACCGGCGCCTCTGATCGGGAGCAACGCGCCGCGTTCGCGAAGCTCGACAAGGCGATGGACGCCGCCGTCGAGCACACCGGTCTGGCCGTGGACAAGGCCCGGCAGAAGGAACTGCTCGCGCAGATCGCTGCCCTCTACAACACGAAGGCGCTCACCGACGCCGAACCCGTCTCGCCCTGGGAATCCGCCATGCCACAGACGCCCGTAACGCAGGACGTGATCCGCGCGATCACGGACTCGGCGTACTCACTCGGCCGCGCGGAGGCGCTGCGCGAGTTGTCCCCTCGGGTGAACGGCTGGTCCCCCTCTTCCCCTGGAGGACTGGCCGCGTCCCGCCGGGCGGTTCAGGGCCCGGCCGAGGCGGCTGGTCCGTCCGCGCCAGCCCGTTCCGTCCCCGGTGCCGGGG
>NZ_BAAAZP010000246.1:0-8917 GCF_039536965.1 Nonomuraea antimicrobica
TCTGGCTGGAATTCGTCAACGCCGGTGCTGCGGCTCGCACCGCGACGCTGGCGACGCCCGGCACGTACCGAGGACTGTCGATCGCCGACCGTGAGGTGCCGATCCCGGCGAACTCGACGGTGAAGGTGCCGGTCAGCAGCGACTACGCAGGCGCGAACGGCCGCGCCGGCGTCACCTACGACGCGCCGACGGACCTGACGGTCGGGTGCTTCCGGTACGCGTCATGACGGCCGCCCGCCCGGCCAAGAGGCCGGCCGCCGCGCAGGACCAGCCGGACACGCCGCCGTACTACGTCGCCACTCAGGCCCTGTACATCGGCGCCGCCCGCGCGCACATCCCCGGCGATCAGGTGCCGCCGGCCCACGTCGAACGGTTCGGCTGGGCCGACAAGGTGCGCCGCCCCGACGAACCGCCCGCCGTTCCCCCTGACCAGCCTGTGACCGATGAGGGCCAGGCCGCCGCCACGACAGAAAAGGAGAGGTGACCATGGCCCGTGGCAAGCCCCGCGCCTTGAGTCTCGGCCCCGGATACCTGTTCCTGGCCACGCTCGGAGCTGCCGAGCCGATGGATCTGACCACGCCGTGGGCGGCGGTTGATCCGGCCTGGACCGGCCTCGGATATACGAACGAAGGTTCGGAATTCACTTATGAGTTGTCGAGCGAACCGGTGGAGGTCGCGGAGGAGCTCGACCCGATCGCCATCGCGCTGACCGGCCGAAACATGGGCCTGAACTTCGCGTTGGCCGAGGTGACGGCCACGAACCTGCGGGTTGCGATGAACGGCGGCACCATCACGGTCGGCGTCGGCGTGGTGACCTTCGAGCCGCCCGAGCTGGGCCAGGAAACCAACGTGAAGCTCGGCTTTGAAAGTGAAGATCATTCCGAGAGGTGGGTTTACAGGCAGGCGTTGTCGCAGGGCCAGATCGGCATCCCACGCAGGAAGGGAGCCGAAAAGGCCATGATCAACTGTGAATTTTTGCTCACCAAACCAGAGGGCTTGACGCCCTTCAAGGCGATGCTCGAACACCCCAGGAGGGCCTGACGATGACGAAACGCTCCTACATGTCCAGCCCGCAGGAGCAGGACGGTAGCGACCGGCCACCGCAGGAGTTCGAGCTCGATGGCATCACCTGGGTGTGCGAGTCGAACGTGAGTCTCCTCGATCTGTCGGAGTACGCGCGGCTCGCCCAGCAGGGCGTCACGGCCGAGAGCCCGGAAGGCGCGGCCATCCTCGCCGAGGTCTTCTCTGGGCTCCTCGGCAGCAACTACCAGCGATTCCGGCGGCACTGCCGCGTGAATCGCACCGACGGCAAGATCATGGTGGAGATCCTGCGCGACCTGATCTCGGACTCCGCTGAGCGCCCTACCCGGAGGCCCTCGGACTCGTTCGCTGGGCCGCCGCTCGGAGAGGCTACGTCGAAGGTCGTTTCGCTCTCGCGGGGCACCGTCACCGTGCAGCACGTGGAGCCGGCGCCGACCGCGGAGGAGCCGCGGATGGTCTCCTACGGCTGACCGATCTGCCGCTGGCTGACGCTCTCGATGTCATGCATGCCTGCTGGATCGAGTGGCGCACCGACCTCGTACAGACGCAGGCACTGCTCGCCCTGGCCGGTGTCGAAGACGTCGCCGCCGACCCGCACGAGGCGTTCGACGAGGCCTGCAAGTCCGGATCCCCGCACCGGCAGGACGCGGAAGAGCGCCGCCAGCAGATCGCCGAGCTGGTAGCAGCCGCCGGAGCATAAGCCGCCCCGCATCAACGGACGTGCCGTTCGGCGGGGGGTGCCATGGCAACCCCGCTCGCCGAGGCGTTCGTGCGTGTCCGCGCCGACACCTCTTCCGTCAGAGACGACGTCCGCAAGGGATTCGACGGTGTCGATGCGGACGGCCACGGCCGCCGCGCCGGCCGGGAGTGGGGGGACGGGTTCTCCTCCGGGATGGGCGGCAGCCTGTCCCAGCTCGGCGATGTTGGTCGGCGGGCGCTGGCGGCCATGCTGCCGGCCCTGGGCGACCTCGCCGCCGGGTTCACGCGGGCTGCGTCGGCGGCGGGCGGGCTCCTGGCCGGTGTCGCCCGCTGGTCGACGCTGGCCGCGGGGGTGGCCACGGTGGGGGCCGCCGCAGCGAGCGCCGCCGCGGCCACGGTGGAGCTGGCCGCCGCGATCGCCCCTCTGTCGGGGCTCCTGGCCGGGCTGCCCGGCGTCGCGATGGTCGGAGCGGCGGCGTTCACCGCCTGGCAGCTGGCCACCGGCGGGCTGAGCGAGGCGATGAGCGCCGCCCTGTCCGGCAACACGGAGGCTCTCGCGGCGGCGCTGGGCAGCCTCTCCGAAGGCGGCAAGGCGTTCATCAACGAATTCCAGCAGGTCATTCCAGCCCTGCGGGATTTTCAGGCCGCCGCGCAGGACGCCTTCACCGGCCAGCTGGCCGGCAGCCTCGCCGGGTTCGTGTCCGCGCTCGACGCCCTCCGACCGGCTGTGTCCGGCCTCGGGGCCGACTTCGGCGGGATCGTCCGCCAGGTCCTGGAGTTCGCCACCAGCGCCGGCACGCTCGCGCAGTTCAACAGCGTCTTCGCCGTCACCCGCGACCTTGTCGGCGCGGTCCGGGACTCGCTGAACCCGCTGCTGCAGGGGTTCACGGATCTCGGCGTGGTCGGCAGCACGTGGCTCGGCGGCTTCTCTTCCGGGCTCCGCGATGTGCTGACGACCTTCGGCCAATGGATGGGGGAGATCGCCTCCAGCGGGCAGGCGCTGGCCTGGCTGCAGGACGCCACCAGCGTGCTGCAGCAGCTCGGCCGCCTGGCGCTGGACGTGTGGGGCGTCTTCACCGGGCTCCTGGACGCCGCAGCGGCGGCGGGCGGGCAGGCGCTGGGCGTGCTCGGCCAGCTCGTTGGCGCGCTCAACGAGTGGATCAACAGCGCCGCCGGTCAAGACGTCCTGGTCGCCGTCTTCACCGCGCTGCACCAGGTCGGTGCCGCCCTACTGCCGGTGCTCACCGCGCTGGCCGGCGCCCTGGCCACCATCGCCCCGCAGGTGGCCGAGATCGCGACCGCGGTCGGCCCCGTCCTAACGTCCGCCGTCAACGCTCTCGCGCCCGCCCTGGCCGCCCTCGGTCCCGGGATCGTCGCCATGGTTCAGGGGCTCGGCGGCGCGGTCGCCGCGATCGCGCCGGCGCTGCTGCCGGTCGGTCAGGCGCTGTCCGGGCTGCTGGCCGCGCTGGCTCCGCTGCTGCCGGCGCTGGGTCAGCTCGTCGCCATCACCGCGGGCGGCCTGGCCAGCGCGGTGCAATCCGTGCTGCCCGCGTTGACGCCGCTGGTCGCCACGATCGCGCAGCTGGCCGCCGGGGTCTCACCGCTGCTTCCGCAGCTTGCGATGCTGGCGGCCCAGCTCGTCGGCGCTGTGCTGCCCGCCATCACGCCGCTGGTACCGGTCATCGTCCAGCTGGCGTCCACGATCGGCGGCGCGGCCATGACCGCCCTGGCCGGCCTGGTCTCCGCGCTGTCGCCTGTCCTGGCCGCGGTCGGGCAGGCGTGGCAGCAGATCGGCGGCCCGCTACTCGCCGCCGTGCAGGGGATCGTGCCGCCCCTGGTGGCCTTCGGCCAATCGATTGCTGGGCTGGCGCCGATCCTCGGGCAGGTGGTGACGGCCGCTCTGCCGATCATGGTCCAGCTCGTGCAGGCCGCTGTGCCGGTGCTCGGCCAGCTCGTCACGGTGTTCGGCACGTTGCTGGTCGCGCTCGCGCCGCTGCTGCCGATCGTCGTGCAGCTCGCCGGCGTGATCGGGCAGACGCTGCTGTCGGTCATCAGCAGCCTGCTCAAAGCCGTAGCACCGCTGATCGCGCCCCTCGGCCAGCTGGCCGTGACGCTCGGCCAGGTCCTCGCGGACGCCGTCACCGCCGTGGCGCCCCTGATCGTCTCCGTCGCCGAGGCCGTCGCGCAGCTGCTGCCGGTGCTCGGCCCGCTGATCACGCTGGCGGCGCAAGTGGCCGGGCAGATCGGCGGCGTGCTGGTTCAGGGCATCACAACCCTGGTCCAGGCTGTAACGCCCGTTTTGCCGCTCATCGTGTCGCTGGCGGCGCAGATCGGTCAGGCGCTGCTGGTCGCGCTGCAGGTCGCCGCGCCAGCGATCTTGTCGATCGTTGCCGCCGTCGTCGGGCTGTTGCCGACATTGACGCCGTTGATCCCGATGTTTGCCGGGCTGCTCGCGCAGATTGTCCCGCTGGCGGTCCAGTTCTTGCCGCTGTTCGTCCAGCTGATCACAGCCCTGGCTCCTGTGATCGTGCAGCTCGTCGGCGTGGTGGGGCAACTGCTTGCGGCGTTCGTCCCGCTCGTGCCGATCCTGCTGCAGCTCGCGATGCAGATCATCACGCCGCTGGTGCCGATCGTGATGCAGCTCGTGCAGGCGCTCATGCCGTTGATCTCGGCGATCTTGCCGCCGCTGCTGCAGCTCGTGCAGGCGGTGGCGCCGATCCTCGGCCTGGTTGCGCAAGTTTTCGGCCAGATCCTCCAGGCGCTCATGCCGCTGCTTCCACCGCTGATTCAGCTCGTCCAGGCCATCCTGACGCCGCTGCTGCCGATCATTTCGTCCTTGGCTGGGCTGCTCACACCGTTGATCGGGATCTTCGCGAGCCTCGTCACTGCGGTCATGCCGCTCATCCAGGTGTTGCTCAATTTGATCGTCAGCGTCCTGACGCCGTTGATCGAGATCATCGCGTCGGTCATCTCCTGGTTGGCCGATAAGCTCGCGCCCGCGTTCGAGTGGGTCGCGGGTCTGATCTCGGGAGCGATCGACAAGATCGGCGAAGTTTTCACCTGGCTCTACAACCTGTTGATCGGAAATTCCATTATTCCCGATCTGATAAATGGGCTAAGGGATTGGTTCCAGCGGGGCGTCGACTGGGTGTCCGACATCGTCTCGTGGTTCGGCAAGTTGCCGGAGATGTTCGCCACCTGGCTCGGGATGGTCGTCGACTGGGTCGAAGCCAAGTGGAACCTGATCCGCAACTACATCGCGGCCAAGATCGACGAGATCCGATCCAAGATCTCCGACGTCCTGAACGCGATCAGCGACCAGTGGAACCAGGTCTGGGACACGGTCCGGAACTTCGTCAGCGAGAAGTGGGACCAGATCCGCGACGCCGTCTCGCGCGGCATCGACAACCTGCTGCAGTGGTTCCGCGATCTCCCCGGCCGCATCACGAGCGCGCTGGGGAACCTGGGCTCCACCTTGTGGAACGCCGGCAGAGACCTGATCAGCGGCCTCTGGAACGGCTTGCAATCCATGTGGGACTGGTTCAAGAACGCGATCTACGGCTTCTTCAGCGGCATCATGCCGCAGTGGGTTAAGGACGCCCTCGGCATCGCGAGCCCAAGCAAACTGATGGAGGCCATCGGCAAGCAGCTGCCGCCCGGCCTGGTCATCGGGATCGACCGCACCATGCCGATGATCAAGGCCGCGTCGCAGCGCATGGCGGACGCGGCAACAGCCTCCTTCGACGGCCTGTCCTCGCCCGCGATGCCATACACCGGCACGTTTGGTGCACCCGCAGCGCCGAGCACCGGGGCCGCGCAGACGCGGCCCGGCATCACGATCGAGAACATCACCATCCAAGGCGTCTTGGACCCGAGCAACCCGGTCGCCTACCGGGTGATCGTGGAGCAGCTCCGAGAGGCGATCCGCCAGCTGGAGCAGGAGGTGTTCGCGGATGTCTGACATCCAGGTCGGCCGCCTCACGCTCCGGGAGACGCAGGCAATGTCCGAGAGCGCCTACCAAGGGTGGTCGCTCCACATCTCCGGCATCGAGGTGTGCCCGCTGGTGACACGCGACGAGGTGTGGGCCCGTTTCGACGGCGCACTCGGATCGCAGGATGCGCTGGTCCCGGTTATCTTCCAGGAGAAACAGGAGAGGAACGGGTACTACACCGTGCTGTCGTCCAGCGGCGATGTGCTCGACCGGAAACGCCAGGGCATCACCGAGATCAGCTGGAAACTCAGCCTGCAGAGACACGGCCCGGACTCAGACGTCGATCTGGAGTCGAGACTGATCGGAGCGACCCGGCAGAACGACTTCAACCAGGTCGGAGAGCGGTGGAGCGCACCGAGCATCGGCGCGTACGGCTACTACACCGGGGCGACGCAGCCGGCCCTGCTGACCCGGTCGGGTGCGGACGGTCCGATCACCGTGTTCCGGGGAGTGCCGGCCGGGGTGAACCCACGCTGGGGCTGCGACATCGAGCACTACCTGCGAGGCCGCGTGAAGATCCTCACCGAAGGAACGGAACGGGTGGGGACGGGCCACCCGCTCCGAGCGGACCAATGGGAGCTCAGCAACGGCCTGGCCAGGGTCCGACCGCTGAGCGGCGGCAGCCTCGAAGTGGCGTCGTTCACAAACGGCCGTTGGCACGGCAAGAAGTGGCGGGTGCAGGTCGGCGCCGAGCAGATCACCCGCTGGCAGTCGGCCGGGGTGCTGCGCAACGACTTGGAGCAGTGCGTGATCCGGCTCACCGCGCTGCGCAGCCCAGTCGGCCGCGCCTACCTGGACGTGACCCTGCGGCGTGGCTCCCGCATCGTCGAATGCTGGCTGCAGCGCGGTGACTCCGGCCCCATATCGGTGTACCTGACCGAGCCGGAGACGCTGACGGACTCGACGTCGTACGCGGTTCGCGGGAGCGACGACGCCGACGGCAACCGCGTGGTCGTCGGCAGCGCCCGCCACTTCGACCTGCACTCGGCGGGCGGCCTGACGAAAACGAACGCGACCACGTTGGACTGCTGGCTGGGCGTCGTCGCCGACGGCGGGTCCGCGATCGCCGGCGATCGGGCGACCGACCTGCAGGCCCAGTACATCGGCGCGATCCCGGAGGTCGTGGCGGCCGTGCGCCGGTAGGTCACAGCACGGTGTGAGCGCGCCGCCGGGCGGCTGCTTGGGACAAAGCGGCAGCGAGGGCGTCGGCGACCAAGTCGTCCACGTCGAACTCGCCGTCACCGAAGTTCACGGAAATGCTGCCGGAGCCGTTCAACCGGACTCGGAACCGCCCGTCCGCCACGGTTCACACGTCGTCGTCTGCATCGCTCATGGCCACACCTTAGGCGTGGCTCCAGCGCCTCGTCCAAGACACATCGGGGGTGACCAGTGCCGGTCTCGGAGAAGCTGATGGAGCTCGGGTCGTGGCAGATCACGCTGATCGACGAGACCCCGAAGACTGTGCTGGACAAGATCGAGTACTTCGGGCATCTGGCGTTTGTGCCGGCGCACGTGGAGCCCGGGCAGTACGGCGACCACTTGCTCGACATGGCGAGGTACGTCGGGGTGGTGACCGCCCGGGACGTGGACCACCTGCGCAAGCAGGTCAGCGGGCAGTCCACCGCGGTGTGGCTCGGCGACACGGACGGCAAAGGCGATGTCCTGGAGACGCCCGTCTCCCTCAACAGCAGTTTCGCCCAGGCGATGCGCGCCATCTTGGGGAACGGTACCGCGGTGGTGGAGGGCACCCTGCACAGCGTTCCGGGCGTGTATCGGGGCACGCACGTCTGGCAGTCGAAGCGCAAGGCGATCGCCTACGTGGCCACCACCATGGGCGCCGAGTGGCGGGTGACGGGCAGCTGCAAGCTCGATGCGGGCCTGGCCACCGACCTGTACGAGCAGACCCCGTCCACGGTGATCGTGCGCAAGCGCCCGAACTTGCACACCGACGGGGATGACCTGCACTTGCGCGGCCTGCGCGGAGATATGGGGGTCAGCCAGGACGTCAAGGAGTGGACGAGCAGGGTCGTGCTCATAGCCGAGGGCAACGGCAGCTCGGTTGTGACTGCCGCCGCGAACAACCCGGACGTGCCGTACCGGGATCTGCGCGGCCAGCCGGTCAACCGGACCCGCGTCATCTCCGAGAGCACGACGTCGGGCGGCAACGCCGCCGCGCGTGCGCAGTACCAGCTCGACCAGTACGTCACCCCGCGGTCGCAGATGAGGATGACGACCGACGACTACGACGTGTCCGGGGCGTTCCGGCCCGGCGAATGGGCGTGGGTGTACGACTGGGAGACGGGCCTGGTCGACTTCGACAACGAGCTCATGTTCCGCGGCGAACTCATCCATCCGGTCCGCCTGCGCATGGTGGGCGCATCGTGGCCGGTCACGCCAGCGATGACGGTCGCCTACCGTGGCCCGGGCGGCGAGTGGCTGGATCTGACACCGTACGTCGCCCACGAGGGCGGCCAGACGACCGTCGATGTGGGAGACCTGCTGCAGCCGCTGTCAGGCCGCGGCACCGAACCGGTCGGCCCCCGACCGGTGCCGGATTCGACGGTGCCCGGGCCGGTGTCCTGGGTGCTGCCGTTGGAGAGCGGCGTCTACGTCGGCCCGGACGGTTCGACGCGGGCCAGGATGCTGCTCCGATGGGAACTGCCGCTGAACTCCGACGGGTCCACGATCTTGGATGGCGCGCACTACGAAATCGCCTTCGGCGTCTCCCCGGCCGGCACCGAAGGGTGGCAGACCACGTACGCCGCGTGGGGGACGCTGCAGACGATGGTGCTCGACCTGACGCCCGGCCTGGCCTACGACTGGCGCATCAGGGCCGTCGATACCAACAACAACAGGGGCCCGTGGAGCGCAGTTGAGACGGCGGTCGCCAGCCCCGACGTGATCCCGCCGTCCACACCGGCGGCGCCGACGGTGGCGGCCAGCCTGATCGCTATCCAGGTCACCCATACGCTGGGGCGAGCCGATGGCGGCCAGTGGAATCTCGAAGCGGACATTGATCATCTCGAAGTGCACGTCGGCGCGACCGCGGGTTTCGCCGTGGATGAGACGACGCTGCGCGGTAAGGTCGCCGCGACCGCCGGGATGATGCAGGCGCAGATTCCCGCGGTCGGCACCGTGCCGGAGAGCAACACCAGCCTGCGGCACGTCAAGATCGTCGCGGTGGA
>NZ_BAAAZP010000247.1:0-615 GCF_039536965.1 Nonomuraea antimicrobica
GCGCAGCAGCTCGTCGTCGGGCTGGCCTTTCTGGTCGGTCGTCAGCGCTAGCGTCACTGCGACCAGGGTTTCCACGGTGCCTTCGCGGGACTTTGCGGCCTGGTGCGGCCAGCGCTTGTTCACGTAATCCCGGGCGAACGCGAGCCAGGTGCGCGACTTCTTGGCCTTGAGCATGGATTCGGGCAGGCCGGTGGCGGTGTCAAACCACTCGCCCTTGCGGGCCGCCTGGCGAAGCTCGGACAGGAAGTTCTCGGCCTGCTCCGACGTGCCGTGCGTGCTGCACTGTTCTTCGTCTTCGACGACCCAGCGCACCTGGTACTTCGGCTTCTTGGCGGGGGTGCGCCGGGTCTTCCAGAACTTGACCCGGTAGGACTTCACGCGCTCACCTCAAGCTCGGCGAGCCACGCCTGGTAGTCGTTCTGGTGGATGCGGAACTCGCCGTTGGGGAGCCGGTGCATCTTGGGCGTGCGGTTTCGGGTCCGCCAGTGCTGCCAGGTCCGCCGATGGATCTTGAGTTGCGCCATGATCTCGGGGACGGTGAGCCAGACGTTTTCGGCGTCGTCTGCCTCGATCTCAGGCGTTGTCGAGGCGTCATGGCTTTCGACGGGTTGGTTA
>NZ_BAAAZP010000248.1:0-831 GCF_039536965.1 Nonomuraea antimicrobica
ATTCCTGCCGCCCCTGATTCTCTCCGCGCGCTACCACGCCGATAACGTGCCGGACTCCGAGCGGGAGAGAGCTATCCGGCTGAGGTCGGATGCGCTCAACCTGGCGGCGCGCTACCTCATCCAGGTCCGCGCGCATGACCTGGCGCTGACCGCTGTTCAGGAGGCCCAACGCGATGCACTTGCGATCGGCGATATGGCCCTGGCCGCCGCGGCGGTCACCGTACAAGCCTGGGCGATGATGCGCCAGGGCCGCTTCTCCGAGGTGATGCGCCTCTGCGCCGCCGCGGCCGATTCCATCGAGCCTCGCATGTCCACTGCCACGGTCGCCGAGCTGGACGCCTGGGGCTGGCTGCTGGCACGCGCGTCGGCGGCCTCGGCCCGAGACAACCAACCGGACCGCGCCGACGAGTTCGTGAGCCTGGCCATCTTGGCCGGTACCCGCATGGGGCACGAGCACAGCCGCCCATCAGGAGGGTCCTCGTTCGGGCCGCTCACCGCTGCACTGATGCGGCCAGAGAACGCCATGATGGCCGGTGATCCCGGCAGGGCCGTCGAGCTCTACCGGCAACTGCCGCGCGACGTGGGCAGGACGGACTCGAGCACCTGGAATCGAGCGTTGCTGGATTGCGCACGCGCGCATCTACGGATCGGCGATGCAACCCGGGCTACAGAGATCATGACGCGGCTACGCCTGAGAGCGCCGGCCTGGCTGCGCTACCAGCAGCTCGGCAAAGACACCGCGAGGGAACTCGTCACCGGAGGCAGCAAGCGGAAACTCACCTCCGACCAGCGTGCACTCGTGGAGTTCTTCTCCCTCGCCGACTGAGCTAC
>NZ_BAAAZP010000249.1:0-1319 GCF_039536965.1 Nonomuraea antimicrobica
TCGAACCCGAGCGGCTGCAGCGGATGAGCTTCGCCGAGCGCGCTGACCTGGCCCGCCGTCTGTCCGGGAACCGGCTGGCCGCGTACGCGCAGCTGATCGGCCGGTTCCGGGCGATGGCCGCCGGCGAGCGGGCCCGCCGCGTCGAGCACACCACCGGTGAGCTGGTCGGCGTCACGGTCGGCGATGACCTGGCGCGGCTCGTGCCGTCGGAGCTGGCCGCGCTCGCCGTGCCCGCGCTGCGCGCCGACTTCGCCGTTCGCCTCGCCGAGGGCAGGCTGATGGTGTACGAGTCGCGGGACGAGGAGGAGACCGGGCAGGGCGCCATCATCGCGCTGGTCGACTGCTCCGGCTCCATGACGCGCAGAATCGACGGCTCCATGGCCCTCGAAACCGGCGACGTCACCCGGGAGGCGTGGGCGAAAGCTTTGTCGCTTGCGCTGCTGGATCAGGCCCGCGCCAGCGGCCGTGACTTCGTCGGCATCCTGTTCTCCAGCAAGGACCAGCAGCAGGCGTTCCATTTCCCGAAGGGCCGCGCAGACCTGGTCGACGTGCTGGAGTTCGCCGAGCACTTCTTCAGCGGTCTTACCGACTTCCAGGAGCCGCTCGGCCAGGCGGCCGACATCCTCGCTGACCAGTACAACGCCGACGGCAGCCGCCGCGGCGACATCGTGCTCATCACTGACGGCTCCGCCCGCGTGGCAGACGAGTGGATGGAGCAGTGGCGTCAGCGTCGGGACCTGCTCGGCTTCCGCGTGTTCGGCGTGTCCATCGCCCAGCGCCCCACCAAGGTCCTGGAGGAGCTGTGCGACAACCTGCGCCAGGTCAGTGACCTGCTCGACCTGGACGTCACCCGCGACATGTTCCGCACCATCTAGCCCCGACGAACAGGGAGACCGCTGTGAACCTTCTCGACTCCACCACCCTCACCTACGTGGGGCTGGTCCTGACCACCAGAGACCTGCAACCGCTGAAGCAGTGGCTTACCGCCACGTGCCCCGAGTGCCACCAGGAGCCGCCCGTCGATGACCCCAGCCACGTCATGCTGCGCGGCTACGTTGCTGTGACCTGCGGGGGGAAGCTTCTGATCAACCCCAACATGCTCGGCATGCGCCTGCCGGACTGGCACGACTGGAAGCGAGTCCGCCCGGACGTGGCCGTCGGCCGCTGGCGGTCCACGGGAGACCCCGACAGTCCCGCCTTACGCGCGAAGGCCGTCATCACCGTGGAACTGCTCACGCATGGCGGACCGCCTTTTAGCGACCTCCGGCCGGAACTGGTGCGGCAGCTGCACGGCCAGGAATTCGAGGTGCAATCCGACC
>NZ_BAAAZP010000250.1:0-539 GCF_039536965.1 Nonomuraea antimicrobica
GGTGGAGCCGGACGGCGGTCGCTTCTTGCGGATCAAGAGGGGCGCGGATGTCACCGACCAGAGCGGGGCGTGTACGTATGAGTGCCCTGGCTGGTCGTGGCAGCTCCGCAAGCTGATCATGTACGCGGGCGGTGTCATGGCCGAAGGAAGGCGTCTGTTCTCGGCGGTCACGCCGGGCGGGCTGCTGCGCACCATCGTGCAGGAGGGGAAGGCCCGCGGCGCGCTGCCTGGCCTGGTTATCGATTTCACCTCCACTCATGACAGCGCCGGGCTGGCATGGGACACGACCAGGCTGCTCACGGTGGAGCTGGAGCCTGGCGTCGACCTGATGACCCTCCTCATCAACCTCAGTGAGCAGGGCGTGCTCGACTGGACGATGTCCGGCCGGACCCTGCGCGTCTACCGCGAGGGCACCGCCCTTGGCCGCCAGCTCGGCGCCGGGGGCGGCCCCGTCGAGCTGAGGCTTGGCCGCGATATCGACGAGGCTCCCGACAGCGCCACCCTGGAGGACTTCGCCACGGCGATCCTTATCAGGGGAG
>NZ_BAAAZP010000251.1:0-618 GCF_039536965.1 Nonomuraea antimicrobica
CCTTCGCGTAGGCCGAACCCGAGAACGTACCGCCGCCGCGGGTGAAGAACAGCCGCCCATCGGGCGCGGTGCCGAAGGTGTCGATGTGCGCTCGGAGCATGACGACCAGTTCCGGCGGGATCGGTACCGGGCGGTCTTCCTTCTCCTCCCGATGCTTGAGACCCCGGACGTCATAGGAACGGCCGGAGTTGGTGTAGCGACTGTTGCTCTGCGGTCGGGTCTTGGTTGCTGTGACCTGTCCCCATCCTTCGGCTGGGAGGACGCAGTCCTTCTTGCGCAGTCCTTGGGCTTCGGCCGGGCGCAGGGCGCTGAAGTACATGCAGGCGAACATCGCCGACAACATCCGCCCGCGCGTACGCCCGACACGGGGCACGGCTGCCAAGAGTGTGCGCGCCTGCTGGGGATTGACGACCACGCGCCGGTCCACCACGTTGGTCGTCTTCGCAGGCTTCCATTTGACCCGATCGAGCGGGTTCGCACTGACCTCACCGAGTTCGAAGGCGTATTCCAGGGCGTGATGGAACACCATCCGCTTGCGCCGGAACGTTGAATTGGCCGCCGCCTCGCCGTCCAGGCATACGGCTAACGCCTCCAGAGCTGCACGAGCGTGGCGGGCCT
>NZ_BAAAZP010000252.1:0-1298 GCF_039536965.1 Nonomuraea antimicrobica
TTTGGCGTTGCTCGGGCCGAGGATGTAGGGCGGGCCGAGTCTGGCGGCGCGTGCGATCGCGGTCTCTCCGTCCACAGCCCACTCCCGGACCCGCCACCGGTCGCGCTGCTGCTCTACGAGCGCGTATTCGCCGTAACGGCGGTCGGATTCGGTGCCGCCCGACATGATCGGTCCCATCGGCCTGTAGCGGCGGGTGCCGTCCGGCAGGATCACGTAGTGCGCGGCGTGCGGCTGGCAGCGGTTACATCCAGTCGGAGCGCCGCGATCGAGGACGCACAGCTCCCGGAAGGTGCCGACCTGCTCGTAACCGCGCCCGAGCTCCACCAGATCGGGGCATCCAGGCACGTGCAGCAGCTTTCGGCCCTGCTCGTTGGACGTGACGCGCCAGGTGTGCGAGCCATCCGGGTCCTGGTAGTGGGCGCTGTTCAGCAGGGTCAGCGTGAACTTGATCGGCTTCAGCGGGCGCATATCGCCTCCTGCAGACGGGTGGCGAACGTGGTGTACGGGTCGGCGTGGCCGCCCAGGGCACAGGCGACGCGCAGCCGCACCTTCCCAGGCTGGCCCGGGTCGCTTCCCGCCTCGACGTAGATGTTGATGACGGTGCCGACGCGCTCGCCGACCGCAGCCCGATCGCCGATGCGGAAGGCGCTCATCGCGGCTCGGTCGCCCCGCACGTAACGCGCGATGTCGCGCCGGTCGAGGTGCTGGAAACCCTCCATTCCCGGCTTGCGGATCTGCGCGAACGCTGGGGCGCTGCCGTCGAACGCCACCTGGACGATCCACTCGTCGCGATCCAGGGTCAGCATCCGGCCGCCCGTATGCGGCTCGGCGGTGATGGTCCACTCATCCCGCTGGCCGCGGGCCGCTAACGTGTGCGGGTTCATCGGTCTCCTTCCGGTTGGATGATCGTCATGTGCTTGGATCGGGCGTGCCGTCCCACCGGGTCCTCCGGGTGAACCGCCAACTCGACCAGGCAGCCGGGGCCACGCATCGCGCTGCGCTCGATGTAGTGCGCGGCCCTCAGCGCCTCGTTGTCCGGGTGTGGGTCGCCGAGCTCGACGAACTGCCACACGATGGTCTGGCCGGTCGTCTCGTACCGGATGTGCACCTCGGCGCCGATCCCCAGGTCGCACCAGCGGATGTCGTCGTCCGGCATGACATCGTCGTCGCGGTAGAGCCGGGGGTCTCGGGGCGCGTAGAAGTCGTTCCACACCGCTTCGACCTCGGCCGCGGCCAGCTCCAACAGGCGCGGCAGCGCGGACTCCTTCGCGGCGCGGGCGGCCTGGTCCTCGGCGCGT
>NZ_BAAAZP010000253.1:0-6238 GCF_039536965.1 Nonomuraea antimicrobica
TGGGTGCTGGGCGCGCGGATCGCCACGGCGCTCACGGGGCCGCGCGTCGAGTTGAACGGCGACGGGCTGCAGGCGTACAACGCCAACGGCGTCGCCACGGTGGACATCGACGGCGCCAGCGGGGAGTTCTCATTACGCACGGCCACGAGCGGGCCCCGCGTCCTGATCGGGCCAACCGGGGTGCAGGCTTTCAACAGCTCGAACGTCCGCACCGTGAACCTGTCCGCGTCGGACGGCACTTTCGAGCTGAGAAGCGGCACCAGCGGTGCGCGGGTCGAGATCGACAACGCAGGGGTTCGCGGGTACGGCTCGACCGGCGCGCAGACGTTCAACCTCGCCTCTGCCAGCGGCAACGTCGACATGGTGGGGAGGCTCACAAGCTCGACGAGTTCGACAGGCAAGAGGCTGGTGATCAACCCGCTTTTCGCCACAGATGCTGAGATCCGCTTCTACGAGAGCGAGTTTGACTATCACGTGATCACGGCCGACGTCCTTGGCGCCGAAAATGTGATGCAGCTCAGATCACTCCCGATGAGCGGCATCAAGTACATGATCCAGCTCTCGTCGAGCAGCGACAACTTCATCGGCTTAGCGGAATACGTTGGAAGCGCCATCATCTGCGGCATGGTGTGTTACTCCGACGGGCGTGTCGGCATCTACGGCACAGGGGTGACTGGCGGGAGCAGCGATGCGGCGTTTGTATGGCAGGTGCAAAACGGCCCTGGCGACGGAATGTTCCGCTCCTTTTGGAACGGCTCCAACATCCAATTTGTGCGCCAAGACACGAACACCGTCGTCAAGACATTCATCATCGACCACCCGAGCGATGCGGACCGGTATCTGGTTCATGCGACGACCGAAAGCCCGCACAACGGGGTGGAGTATTGGGGCGAGGTCGAACTAGACGAGGACGGCCTGGTCGCCGTGGAGTTGCCGTCCTACTTTGAGGACCTCACATCGCCAGAGGGGCGCGCGGTCTTCCTGTCGTGCCGCGACGTGCCCGACGGGGTGTCCGCGACGTACCCCAAAAGCGGCCGTTTCACGATCTCCGGCACGCCTGGCCGCAGGGTGTCCTGGCTGGTGAAGGCCATCAGGCAAGACGTGCCGCCGCTGATGGTGGAACCGCTGCGAACGGATGTCGAAGTCCACGGCAGCGCCCCCTACCGCTACTACACGATCCCAGAGGAGTCGCGTGTCTGAGCAGCCGCAGATATCCGTGCCGATCCCGGCCACGTTGGCCGCTACCCAGCGACAGCGCAACAATCTCGCGGATGAGTGCGCCATGCTGTGGGCGCACGTCCAGCAGCTCACCGCCGAGCTCGACCAGGTGACGGCCGAGCTGGCACAGCTGCGCGACGGCGCCTCCCTTAGCGGTAGTAGTACGTCGTCCTCTTCTTCCGCCTGAAGATCATTCGGAACATCCACCAGGGCAGCCACACCAGCAGTCCCCACATGCCGCACGTGAAGATCGTCAGCATCAGGTGCGTGGCGTGGCTCATGCCGGACAAGCCCCTTTGCTTGCTCACCGCGGTGACCTTGCGCGGGTGCGGCGGCGGGCCGTACGGCGGCGGTGGGGACTTTCGGGCCATGGAGCGTCTCCTGAGGAACATGTGGCAACGACGCGGGTGAGACGCCCAAAACGTGCGCCCGGTTTACCGCTGGGACTGTCCATTTCCGGATATTCCGCTCCTTCGACGTGCCGCCCGTTTTCGAGGGGTCGGACGGGCGGCGCACCTACACATCGTCAGGGAGGCGTGGCACGTGGAATGGGCGCAGCTGCCGCTCGTGCAGCTGGGGGCGCTGGGTGTCCTCCTCGGCGTGATTTGGTTGATCTTCAGCGGGCGACTGGTCCCCAGTTCCCTGGTGCCGCGCAGCACCTTGGATGACGTAAGGGCTGATAGGGACGCCCGCGTGGCCGAGGCTGCCGCCGACGCTGAGGAGTGGCGACAGCTGTACGTCGCCGAGTGCGAGGCGCACGAGCTGACCAGGCGGGCGCACGCTGAGGAGATCCGCGCCGCCCTGCTGGCCTCCACAGAGGGGGCACAAGTGGCTGCCGCGCTACTCGAAGAGATCCGCACCAAGCAGATCGGGGCGGGCCCATGAGTCGCGAAGACGAGAGCCTGCCGGACCTCGATGACGCCCGCCAGGCCGCCGAAGAGTCGAGACGGCGGGCGGAGCGGGATCTGCGGCAGGCACGGGAGCGTGCCCGCTGGATGCTCGACCTCGCCGCCCGGTTGAAACGGCTCCGCGAAGCCAACGGATTCGAGGAGATGTTCGAGGAAGCGTTCGGGGGTGGCCGTGACTGAAGACATGGAGACGGCGGGCAGCGTGCTGATCGCCGTGTCAGCGGTCCTAGCGGTCGCGGTGGTGGTGCTCCACCACCTGGTGGCCGACTGGCACAAGACCGAATCTGGTCGGCACGTCTTCGCGTTCGAGGCCGCGCTGGCGGCGTCGCTCACGCTGTGGGCCATCCGACTGGCAGTGCCGACCTGGGACTGGGTGCTCATCGCTCGCTTGATCGCGTTCGCCACGCTGCCGGTAGTGCTGGCGTGGCGGATACGGATCATCGTGCTGATCCGGCGGCGTAGCCGCCGCCGACGAAAGGAGGCAAGCAGGAGTGAGACAGAACGAACCTGAGCTGGTGGCCACCGGAGTGGACCGCCGTGAGTGGGGGCCGAGCGAAGCCGACGAGGAGCAGATCCTCGCGGGCCTGTACGGACCGCCCGACGACGACGGCGTGTACCGGGGAGCGGCCGACGGGGGAGCATCGCCCGGCGCCAGTGAGGCCACCGAGGCGCATGGCGAGCCGTTGGAGGAGCAGTGACAGCGGCGAGAATGCTGGCGGAGGCCCGCGCCGCTCTCGGCATGGCGGGCCGGCCCAACCAGATCACGAGGGAGTACGCGGCCCGCCACGGATCGGTGTACCTGTTCGCGCCGTGGTGCAACATGTCGATCACGCACTGGGCCCGCCGGTCCGGCAACGCCTCTGCGGTGCTTCCGGCCGGCGACAGGGCCTACACGGTCTGGCATGCGCAGGACGGCGAGCGGCTCGGCCGCTGGCACAAGGGCACGGCGGCAAACATCAAGCGCTACGCCAAGCCCGGGACGGTCATCTTCTTCGACTGGGATGGCCGCGACGACATCCAGGCCATAGACCACGTCGGCATCGTCGAGCGGAACTTGGATGACGGCAGGGTGCAGACGATCGAAGGGAATACCAGCAACTCGTGCAAGAGGCGCGTACGCGGCCCGGCCGTGATCGCCGGCTTCTGGACACCTGACTATGAGGAGGACGAGGTGGACGTCAACGACGTCTGGCACGAGGCCAGAATCACGATGAACAAGGGCGAGAAGACCGAGTCGAAGCGGTCGCCGGCGGCGATGCTGCAGGAGCTGGAGACGGAGCAGGACCGTATCAAGGCCACCCTCAAGGAGCTGGGAACCAAGCTCGACCAGGTCCTCGCGCTACTCAAGAAGTGATCGACACCCTGGTCCGGCTGTACCTGTACCGGACGGCACGGACCGCCCCTGGCCCGCGGCAGTCCGCCGCGGGTTTGTCATTTCCGCCGTCGAAGGACGGCGGCGGTGCCCGCGAGGAGGCCAGCATGCGCGTACGCCGCCCCCAACTCGCCGACAACGTCATCTACCGCGGCCGGGACGGCCTGCAGGCGCCGCGCGCCGCCATCGTCACCGCCACGGCGGACAGCCTCGACGTGCGCGGGGTCGAGGCTGGAGAAGTGCCGGCGCTGACCTCACCGGCGCACGTCCACCTGCACGTGCTCACCCCGAGCCCGGCTGGGTTCTTCGTCGAGTTCGACGTTCCGCCCGGCCAGGGCCCTGGCCAGTGGCATCACCCTTCGCGGTGACCTGGGCCACTGCACGACAACCCCCCGCGCGGCGGCCAAAACGGCCGTTTGCGCCACGCCTTTCTGGTGAAGTCGCTGTCCCGCCATGCGCGGGCCTGCCCCTGAGGAGGGACGATGCATCCTGTTCCCCGTACGCCGTTCACCACGAGGTACCCGCTGCTTTTGCGCGGCGGTATCGCGCTGGTCCTGATGGGTCTCACCCGGCTCGCGGTCGCGCTCGGATGGATCCCGCCAGAGTGGGAGCTCGGCGAGAACGGTGTTGAGCAGATGCTCGACACCGTCTACTTCGCGTGGGCCTGGTTCTCTGGCCAGAAGAAGGTGACGCCCGTGGCCGATCCTCGGGACGGCTCTGGCCGGCCTCTCGTGATCCAGAGTCAGGCCGAGCCCCGATAGCTGGTCGCCGTCATGCGCCCCCTCTCTCCTTCGGGGGCGAATTCAAGGGGTCGTCGCAACACAGTGATCAATTACTAGTTGCGAGCAGCATAGCGAGATGCTCGGCTGGGGGTATCCCAGTCGAGCATCTTTTGTGCTGCCGTGAGCGAGGCGCACGTGCACCCGCTCGGGGGACCTGGTCGAGCACGATGTGTCGGGCGGGGAGCCTGGTTGCGTGTGCGGGCCGGAGACGCGGGCCGGAGACGCGGCCGGGTCTAGCGGGGGGCGGCTCTACGGGTGGCTGGGTGGTGCATCACTCGCTCGACGGGCGCGAGGGGACCAGATTAGGGGGGGTCTGGGATAAACCAAGCGAGTTGGTTGATGCCATCGACCATGTGCTCGACCTCCATGAGGGCCCTGTGTGGGTTGATACCCACCCGGTACCTCCCGATGGCGATGACCTGGTCGTCGTCTACGGTCTGCTTGCTCTTCACACAGATGACTCCGGCACGCTCCTGGTCGGGACCGGGCCTGTGGTCGCGACTCCTGCCCTTCAGCGTGCGGTCGGAATGAGGGGAGTAATCGTACTTGTGGCCAGCGACTTGGAAGCCGTTGGCCTGCACGTCGGACGGGTCGCTGTACGCGCTGATGACTGTGCTGATCTCCTCAGGGGTGATACGGAAACGAGTCGGGCTGATGGCATAGAGCTCGCCGGCAGTGTTGAAGATCGCCGCTCCGTCGAAGGTGGCACTGATCATCAGTTCGCGGTCCAGAATGTCCTGCATGTTGGGCATGCTCCCGCTCCGTCCTGCGCATGTCCCCCGCCCAGATGAGGGACAAGCCGTATCCGTGGTCTCGTGCTCGCTGCCCGTGAGGGGCTCCCTTGTCATCGTCGAGCAACACGAACGCGTGATCAAGGGGTGGCCTCTTTCTGGCTGTATCCCGGCCGCCCGGAACAGACGCTCCAGCCTCACCACTTCTAGGTCAGGCGTAGGTCGCCAAGAAGCTGCGCGAGGCGTTCAGCCGGGGTGTCCCAGCCGAGCGTCTTTCGTGGCCGGGCGTTCAGCTCGGCGGCGACGGCGTCGAGGTACTCGCGTGTGTGGACTGACAGATCGGTGCCTTTGGGGAAGTACTGGCGCAGCAGGCCGTTGGTGTTCTCGTTGGAGCCACGCCGCCAAGGGCTGGCCGGGTTGCAGAAGTAGACGGGCATGTCGGTGGCGACGGCGAACTCGTGGTGGCGCCCCATCTCGCTGCCCTGGTCCCAGGTGAGGGAGCGCTTGAGATGGGCGGGCAGCGCGGCCATGATCTCCACCAGGGCGTCGCGCATGCGCTCGGCGCTGCGGTCGATGGGCAGGTGAACGAGCATCACGTAACGCGTAGTGCGCTCGACCAGGGTGCCGATGGCCGAGTTGCCGTTCTTGCCGATGATGCAGTCGCCTTCCCAGTGGCCGGGAACGGCACGGTCGTCAGCTTCGGCGGGCCGCTCGCTGAGCATCACCATGGGTGTGTGCTGAGCCTGGCGGCGCGGCTTGCGCATGGCGCGGCCGGTGCGCAGCGCCTTGCTGAGTTCGCGGCGCAGCTCGCCGCGGCCTTGGACGTAGAGGGCCTGGTAAATGGTCTCGTGGCACACATGCATCTCTGGCCGGTCAGGAAAGCTCCTGCGCAGGCTCTGGGCGATCTGCTCGGGACTCCAGCGCTCGTGCAGGTGGTCCTGAATGTATGCACGTAACTCGGGGTTCTGCCCAACCTTGCTCGGTTTCGGGCGCGGCCGGCGTGCGTCGGCACGGGCCTGGGCCGCGTGCGGACGGTATTGGCGGTTGGTCGGATGCCGGTTGCGCCGCACCTCCCGGCTGATCGTGGACGGCGCACGACCCAGCTCGCGTGCGATCTCGCGGATCGACGCCTTCTCCCGCACTCGGTCAGCGATATGGATCCGCTCGTCCTCGCGCAGATAGCGGGACGCACCAGAAGGGGGCGCCGCCGGTCGTGGGACCGGCGGC
>NZ_BAAAZP010000254.1:0-611 GCF_039536965.1 Nonomuraea antimicrobica
TGCGTTGCTGCCGGACGTGAGCAGGCCGACTGCACCCTGCGAGGCCACGTCCCGCAGGGTCACGTTCGTTGCTGGCCCGGTAACCCTTATCAGCGAGTCAATGATGGGCGCCGTCGAGCCCGCGAGCGTGGTCACCGTCTGGTTAGACGCGTTCGCCGAGCCCTGCCAGGTCGTGACCGTCTCGTCCCGCCAGTACACGCCGGGCACCTCGACGATCGCAGTCAATCTGGCGCGGGCGGCACCGGTGTTCACCTCGGGTTCGCTAGCTGCGGTCACGGTCACGTCGGCCACCCGGACGATGGAGCCTGCCCGGTAGCGCAGCGACATCAGACGGTGCCGGACGCCGAGCAGCGCGCCCAGGGCCTCCAAATTGGCCTCCATCTGCGCGAAGCCGCCGTCCATCCCTGCGGGTGTCGCACCGGTCACGATGAAGACGAGCGCGAAGCTGGTCGCCTCATGGTCCAGACCCGTGATGGGCAGCTCGCCGGCGCGGCCGGGGACGGTCACCCTGACGGCTCTCGCCCCTGGCAACGGCCGGCGCTGCGTCCCCCGCTTAGTGGTCTGAGTTGTAAATCCTTCGGGGGTTATGCGGCGGGGTCCAGTACGGCAGG
>NZ_BAAAZP010000255.1:0-551 GCF_039536965.1 Nonomuraea antimicrobica
TGGCGGTTGAGATGACGGAGAAGCTGCATGACCGGGGCATCGCCGATGCGCGCCTGGATGCCGACGACGCTGGCGGGAAGCTCTGGCCGCGATATGCCCTCCCACAGCAGGTACGCGCCGAGCACGGTCCCTTCCGAGAGCGGTACGTCATCAGGCACGGCCGTCAGACCGTGAACGCCCATGTCGATCTCCTTGGCCACGAGAGCCCGATCGACGGCACTGGAGAAGGCGTTCTCGTCGTCGAGGCCGCCCGGGGCGTTGTCGTCCTGTGGACCGCCGCTGAGGGGAAGGAAGACGACCTCGATGGCCGCTCTACTCGGCAGGAGAGGGGTGAGGAGGCGGACGACGTGGCCGGCCTGGAACTCCGCTGCCGTGGAGTCGCCAGCGCCGATTCGCAGGGGCGACGCGGCAAAGCGTACGCGCAGAGCATCGGAGAGTCCGTAGGGGTTGGAGGTCACGTGGTCTCCCGGCGGTCGGCCATGTCGGCAGCGAAGGTCAGACGTCGCCTCTACAGTATCGCCACATGTTCTATCCAGTTCACGGCTTGTTCT
>NZ_BAAAZP010000256.1:0-4241 GCF_039536965.1 Nonomuraea antimicrobica
ATGTCGGCCCCCATCTGACGCAGCGTCTTCTTCATGACACGGATCATCTCGGCCTCAGCCCGGGCGCGTTCCTCCTCGCTCATGTCGGCCAGGGCGTCGGCCGCGGCGACCATCATGTGCTCCAGATTCTCGCTGACGCGGACGCGCTGGGTGGTGAGGCGTTCGCCGCCCAGCGCCTCGGAGTCACTGAAATCCTCGGGGACAGGCATGGGGTCACCCTCGGCCAAGACGGCTGCGATGGAGCCTTGACGCCAGCGGTATGCCTGCTCGGTTCTTCGGATTGTGGTGTCGCTGTAGTTACCTCTTCGCGCCTCTTCGAGGTCGGCGGTGGTTCGGGAATCCAACTGGTGGGTGGCAACGAATCGGTTGCGGTACCGCCAGTTCGCATCCACGGTCCTCGCTAGTTCGATCCGGCGGGCCTTGAGGGCGTCGCCAAGACGAACCCACTCGGGGCCGACGGGCATTGGGCTCACTCCTTCGGCCAGATCTCTTGGTGACCAGACCTGTGCTTGCCGCAGTGCATGCATGCATGCACAGGGTGCGACGGCCTGATCATTGCCGACACGAGATGTGGCGTCAATGCCACATCAGGAAATCAGTATGCCCGGCTTATTTGGCCAGGTCGAACCCAGTTCTCTGACTCACGGATTAGAACGGGCGCGCGGGATTTGCCACATCTGGTAACGATGCCTACTCTGGCACCCATGGCTTTCCTGAAGATCAACCACAGCGGCGAGACGATCAAGAAGATCCGCCGCGAGCGTGGCCGAACACAGGCAGATGTCGCTCAGGCCATCGGCATCACTCGCTCCTCCATGGGTCATATCGAGGGCAACCGGCCGGCGTCGATGAAAGTCCTCCACGCCATCGCTCGTGAACTCGACGTGGAACTAGTTCGGATCGTCCCCGCGGTACCCGCGGTACCGGCTGCTCAGGTCAGCTGATGGCGACCACGTCCCGCCGTCGGCGCTCCCTGCTCCCCAATCCAGAGATCGAGCCCACCATCTCGGTCCCCCGTGCGGGAGAGCTGCTTGAGCTGGGACGCGCTGCCTCCTATGAGGCAGCTAAACGAGGCGACATCCCCACGATCCGCATCGGCCGCAAACTCGCCGTCCCCACGGCCAAGCTCTTGGCCCTGCTGGGCCTGTCCTGAAACGCAGAAACCCCCACAGGCCGTGCCGGGCTCGTGGGGGCCGATCCCCGAAAGGGGGACTTTCGCATGTCCATTGTCCACCACGTCAGCGGGCACGAATTCCCGCTCCCATCACAGCGGGAAGCCGTCGCCCTCCTTGACCAGATCCGCGGCGAGGTCATCGATGACATCCTCACCACTCGGGCAAGCCGCGACGATCGGTCAGATGCCCCTGCCATAGCGGTGCAGTGGAGGGCGGCGTGAAGAGGCGTCGCGTGACGACCCACGCCCGCATTCCCCGGCTGGCCGCACGTTGGCCGGTAGGGGCCCTGATCCGCCATCATCACGGCACCCATGTGCGGGGAGTCATCATCACTGCGGCCGACGACATCGCGGCGCGCTGGCACGATGGCGGCCGCGGCCACGTCTCGCTGCTGCCCTATCGCGACCGCCAGGACCTGGGCGGGCTCGTGCACGTGGCATGGGAGAACGGCGATGCCTGCTGGACCCGCGTCGACGTGCTCGAGCTGGTGGACCAGGTAGGCATCTACCGGGTACAGCACCGGCGCCTCGGCGTGGCGCCGGTGCAGCGGCTGGCGGTGCGCGCCGGTGAGCCGTACTGGTGGCGCCCGGACGAACTGCCGGATGGCTTACGCTGGGCCGGCCGCCACGAGCCGTTCGCCCAGGTGGCACTCGTGGGGGCGGCATGATCATCGTGGCGCCAGGGGCCTGCCGGGTGCTGGTGATCAGGTGGCCGGAGGGTACGCCTCCGCCCGCCGACGGTTGTCGCCGCTGCGGCCACCGCGCCGTCACCCACGACCTGATCCTTTTGCACCAGCGGGCTCGGCCGCACTCCTTCGAGCCGCCGACCCCGGCCCAGTGGCGGGCCCGTGCGGCGGCGCTCCTGAGGCGGCAGAGATGATCACACTGGCGCGCAGCGACCTGCTGGTGTTCTTTGTGGCCCTCGTTGCGGTGGGCGTAGCGTGCTTTCTCACCGGCCTGTTCACCGGAGTCACCCAGCGCCCAGAGTACGAGCGCAACCGGATGAGGCCGCTGGCCCTCCGGCGGCCAGCCCTGTTACGGCGGACCAAGGTGCGCCTGATCCTGGACCACCATCGGGAGGTCGAACGCCTTCTCGTCGAACGCGACGACGCCCGACGCATTGTCTCCGACCAACTGGCCCAAAACGGAGAGTTGTCGCGACAACTGCGGGCAGCGGACACCCAGGTCGAGACGCTGGAGGCCCAGCTCGACCTTGCCACTCAGGAACAGCTCCACCTGCGCCGCCAGGTGGAACACGTCGCCGACGAGCGGGACTTGGCCCGTACCCAGGTGACGTTGCTCAGCACCGCCACCTGGGGGCTGGCTGAATCGTGGGACCGGCTCGGCAGCGTGCAGTATGCCGCGCGGGAACTGCGAGACCTGCTGCAACTGGTCGGCCTTGCACCGCACGGGACGATTCCGGAGGAGCCCCTCATCCTTGCCCCGCTGCCCCTCGCATCGCTGCCCTGGGCTGTGATGACCGACCCGCCCGCCCCCGAGAGGCCCTGACCGTGCCCAGGGTGGTGTGGTATCGCGCCCGCGACGGCGTGGCCAGCGCGCGCACCCGCGAACGACTGGTGGCTTGGCTGCACCGGCATGCCGCCCCCGCCCCTTCATCCACTTCCTGAAAGGCGACCGACACGCCATGGCGGCGGTCACGAGCCCGTACGGGCCTTCTTCACGCATGCCCTTGTGGGGCTGCACATGACCTTGACTAGAACCTGCGTCCTGGCCTACATGCACAGCGACGCCCTGGAAGCGTTGGCTGCGGCCACGCACCTCAGCCCGGTCAGCCTCGGGCTGTTACTGCGCTACCTGACGCGTCCCCCCATGCCTGGCGTTGCGCGGGCCGACCTCGCCGCCACCTACGGGCTGACGCTAGGACAGCTACGCGCCGCCAACTCTGAGTTGGCCAACGCGGGGCACCTGCTGCAGGTGCGCCGCTGTGTGGGGCGCGGGCAGTGGCAGCACCTGCTCGTCGTGGTGGACACCCCGGACCGGCTGCCTCCCCCGCACGAGGCGTGGGTGCTGCTGGATGCCGCCCTGGCTGCCAAGCAGGCTACCGAGCGGCCCTCCGACCCTGACATCTCATCGGAGGGCGCACATGTTGCGACCTGCTTGAATGCCGAGAACTCACAGGTCGGGACATCTGTTCGAGAAGGGCCGATAGAACCAGTTCACCACCCCTTCTCTTCCGACTTGGGTGCAGCCGAGCCGTCCGTGTCCTCCGCGATGGTGGCCACCGTCGCGGACCTGCAGCGCCTCGCCAAGCTGCCGCCGTTGCCTGCGCCAACAGAGCAGGCGCACTTTTGGCTCACCCCCGCCCAGGTGCTGGCCCTGATCGGCTGCTACCCGAGCAGGTACGGAGAGCTTGCGCTCGCGTTCCTGGCCCGCAGGTCGTTGCCTTGGTATCTGACCCCGAGCGTGATCGCGCTGCTGCTGTACGGCTATGACTCGCGCCAGCTCGGACGCGTCCTCGCTGGCGTCGAGCGGGCCGACCATCCGGTCGCGGTGGCCAGGTGGCGGCTGGAACAGCTGTTACTTGCTAAACCGCCCAAGCACAACGGGTGGCGGCCGTTGTCGCTGCACGCCATTGAGCAGGTATCGACTGATCCGGCTGCGGCCACCCAGCGCGGCGCACCGCTGGTCCGGGCGCAGCTGGAGGCGGCCCGGGCCAAACTGCGATCGCGCAGGGCCGTCGCATGACCGCCGCCGAGAGCGGCCACGGCTGCGCTGACCCGCGGTTGTGTATGGACTGCCGCCGCCAGCGGCTGCAGGGCCGCCCGATGCCGGGCCAGGACGCACTCGAGGTTGTCGGCGCGCCGACGCCCGGTCAGGTCGTCGAGCTGGCCGGCTTCGACCAGGCCCGCTTGATCGACCAGGACCTGCAGCGCCTGGTCGGCCAGCTCGGCTACGTGGCGTTCACGTTTGAGGACGCTGTCGCGCTCTACCGGGCTGCCACGCGGCACCGGATCGCAGGCTGGCTGGCTCCGGACGTGTCGGTGCGGGTCGCGGAAGCGATGAGCGAGGCCCTGGCCGCTGACCCGGCCCTGCCGCTGGACCTCAT
>NZ_BAAAZP010000257.1:0-722 GCF_039536965.1 Nonomuraea antimicrobica
CCAACGCCGTCACCACGGACAAGCTCGCGGCCGGGTCGATCACGGCGGGCAAGCTGGAAGCGATCCTGACGCTGTCCACGCGTGTCGTCGCTGGGCACCCTGCCGCTGCTCGGGTCGAGCTCAATTCGACAGGACTGCGGGGGTTCAACTCCTCGGGCGTGGAGACGGTCAGCCTCTCCAACAACGGGACCTTCAACCTGCGCAGCGGAGCCACTGGTGCCCGCATCCAACTCGACAACACCGGACTGAAAGCGTTCAACGCCTCTGGCCAGCAGACGGTGGACATCAACTCGACTGGTGCCGCGACGGTCGTTGGACAGCTGTCGACAGCGTTCTCAGGCAAACGGATCATCTTCAACCCTGCGGGAACGTCCTTTCCTCAGATCAGGTTCACTCCAAGCACCGGATCTCAGTTCGCCAAGATCGAAGCCACGAGCGACACCTCCGGCGACTACATCGGCATGTATCACGAGACCTCTACCTGGTCCAACCATCGGAGCTGGTTCGAGCTGTTTCCGGCCGTTGCCCGTCTCACATACTCGGGAAACCTGTCCAACGGGGGCCCCGGAGGAGTCCTGTCGTTGGAGGACAGCGGAGTCTCTCTGTATAGGAGAACGTCTGCTGGCGGCGCCCATGGGATCTTCATCGATGACACCAACGTGTTCATCATGGGCAACCCGCACAAGAGCTTCATCATCGACCATCCGACGGATCCCGACAGA
>NZ_BAAAZP010000258.1:0-998 GCF_039536965.1 Nonomuraea antimicrobica
AGCAGCTCAACGAGCTGGCGAACGCCAAGCTCGAACGGCTCAGGCAGGCGATCAACGATCAAGGCCACGGCACGTCGGGGTCCCTGCTGCCGATCTGGTCGATGCCGGAACCGCCTTGGTGGGGCGACTACCCGCTGTGAGGAGGGCCCGGTGCTGATCGTCTGGAATGAGCCAGAGTTCGAGCGGGTCTTCCGCAGCGAGACCGGGCCGATCGGGCTGCACATCGCCAAGCTGGCACGGCAGGCCACCCGCACGGCGAAGCGGTACGCGCCCGTGTCCGAGGACGGCAGTGCGGGCCGGCCGCCCGGCTACCTGCGCGCGCGCATCCGCTGGGACATGGGCCGCGACGTCATCGGCGTGTACGCCGACGTCTCGTCGCCGGCACGGACCGCCGACGGCGCCCCGTACGGCCTGTTCATGGAGGTCGGCACCAAGCCGCACCGGATCCGGGCGCGCCGCCCCGACGGATGGCTGCGCTGGACGGGCTCGGACGGGCGTGTCCACTTCGCCAAGGTCATCAACCACCCCGGCACCGAACCGCGCGCCTACCTGCGGCGGGCGCTGGCCGACCTGCGCGGGGCGTGACCCGTGCCGCGCGTTGCCGCCGTCACGGCGGTGCTCAAGTGGGTCAACAGCCACCCGACACTGACCGGCCGCGGCCGGCCGCTCGACCGCGGCGCATTCCGCGACCTGCCCCGCTCGCCCGCGCCCGGCTGCTACGTCGTGCTCTACCGGCTGGACGGAGCCGACGCGCTCACAGCCGAAGAGCCCGCCGACGAGGCCCGTATCGCCGGCCTCGTGTGCGGGCCGGACGACGAGGCGACCGAGCTGGCGGCCACCGCGTACGCCAACGCCGTCGCCAGCCTGACCGGGATGCCGACGCCGATGGGCGACGTCGCCACCTGCCTCGTCACCGACGACCTCGTTGGCCCGCAACTCGTCGACAACCGGCCCGGCACCCGCGGCGAGCACGCCTATCAGGTCGACGCGACCTTCTT
>NZ_BAAAZP010000260.1:0-717 GCF_039536965.1 Nonomuraea antimicrobica
CGTGGACAACTGATCCTTGTGGTCGCGCGGGTAGGCGGGCACGAGCGCACGCTCCCCATCCGCGATGAGCAGCTTGTACGGCAGGCTGGCAGCGATCCGACTCACGCTGTTGGGCAGAAGCAGCCCCTTGCGTACGCCATCCAGCGCCCGATCATCGTCCAAGACAGCCTGCTCGACAATGACTCGCCTCCTGGGCTTCCGGAGCGTTCCAGCGCTGTCGCGCCGCGCCTGGTCATCAGAAGCATGGACTTCGACTAGCCGGTTGAAAGGGGCAGTGATGAACTTCATCAGCTCCCGCTCGGCGTTCAACTCCAGATCGTCCATCGCTTCCTTGAGCTGTGTGCGTGAGGTCAGTAGCCTGACCGTGCCACGTGCGGTGGGCCTGTAGGCGCGGTCGTACAGTTCCTGAAGCTCGCTGACGCGTGCCCGCATGACGAACAACTCCACCTCTCGGGCCCCTATATGGGCCTGGAAAATCTGATCCGGCCTCCTCGCATCGGGTGGGTTGCCGACGACATAGCCAAGGTCTCGCAGCCGTCCCACCGCTTCGACGACCTCCTCGCCGATCTCCAGGCGTCGCTGCAGAAGCGGGATCGGGGTTTCGCCGTGCTCAGCCAAGTGCCGGTAGACGCGCTCGTCCACCGAGGTCATCCCAAAAGGGTTCACGATCTTCGTCCTACGTCCTGTCGTTCTTCGACGGTGAAGGCGACATGCATG
>NZ_BAAAZP010000261.1:0-927 GCF_039536965.1 Nonomuraea antimicrobica
GGTAGCGAAATTCCTTGTCGGGTAAGTTCCGACCTGCACGAATGGCGTAACGACTTCCCCGCTGTCTCAACCGCAGACCCGGCGAAATTGCAGTACGAGTAAAGATGCTCGTTACGCGCAGCAGGACGGAAAGACCCCGGGACCTTCACTACAGCTTGACATTGGCGTTTGGAGCGTCTTGTGTAGGATAGGTGGGAGACTGGGAAGCTCGGACGCTAGTTCGGGTGGAGTCATTGGTGAAATACCACTCTGGTCGTTTTGAACGTCTAACTCTGGTCCGTGATCCGGATCGGGGACAGTGTCTGGTGGGTAGTTTAACTGGGGCGGTTGCCTCCTAAAGGGTAACGGAGGCGCCCAAAGGTTCCCTCAGCCTGGTTGGTAATCAGGTGTTGAGTGTAAGTGCACAAGGGAGCTTGACTGTGAGACTGACGGGTCGAGCAGGAGCGAAAGCTGGGACTAGTGATCCGGCATCGGCGTGTGGAAGCGGTGTCGCTCAACGGCTAAAAGGTACCCCGGGGATAACAGGCTGATCTTCCCCAAGAGTCCATATCGACGGGATGGTTTGGCACCTCGATGTCGGCTCGTCGCATCCTGGGGCTGGAGTAGGTCCCAAGGGTTGGGCTGTTCGCCCATTAAAGCGGTACGCGAGCTGGGTTTAGAACGTCGCGAGACAGTTCGGTCCCTATCCGCTGCGCGCGTAGGAGACTTGAAAGGGGCTGTCCCTAGTACGAGAGGACCGGGACGGACGAACCTCTGGTGTGCCAGTTGTATCGCCAGGTGCATGGCTGGTTGGCTACGTTCGGGAGGGATAACCGCTGAAAGCATCTAAGCGGGAAGCTTGCCTTGAGATGAGGTCTCCCGCCCCTGTGAGGGGGGTAAGGCTCCCGGGTGATGACCGGGTTGATAGGCCGGAGGTGGAAGCGCGGT
>NZ_BAAAZP010000262.1:0-670 GCF_039536965.1 Nonomuraea antimicrobica
TCGTTGTCGAACGACTGGGCCCGTCGCAGCTCGTGCAGCTTGAGCATCCGGAACAAGATCGGGGACACGTCGATCGCGTCCAGGGTGATCTCACCTGTGGTGGCCATGAGCGCCCAACGATCCCGCGTCGGCAGGGTGCCCACTGGTTCGGTTGTCCGCGTGGTCCCGCCGTTGCCGTAGTAGGCCATGAGGAGCGACCGCAGGCCCTCGGGTACGGCGACGAGCGACTGATGGCCCGTCGACGTGATGGTGCGCGCGGGCTCGCCGACGCTGGTGCAGTGTTCCTTTCCGTCACCCTTGCTGCCGTTGTTGCGCATCAGGAACGCGGGCGGCATCCAGTCGGGGTGTACGCCGAGCCCGTGATGGAAGCCGCCGGCCGTGACCGCGTGCGCGGGGTCCTCGAACGCGGGCCTCGACTTGAACTCGTCGCCACCGCCACGGAACGGGAACACGAGCGGCTGCATGTCCGGCTTCGACACGAGCGCATGGTTGGAGCCGTCCGCAACGAGCGTCGCCGTTGGATCCTTGGACGGGTCGAACGTCCGCACCCGGTCGGACCGGAACAGGCTGAGGAACGAGTCCGGAGGGAACGCCACGGCGTCCTCCAGTCGGGTGGTGCTCGTCCGCTTAGTGGTCTGAGTTGTAAATCCTTCGGGGGTTATGCGGCGGG
>NZ_BAAAZP010000263.1:0-756 GCF_039536965.1 Nonomuraea antimicrobica
GATGCGGTGATCGACGATCGCCTTGACGAGGTTTTCGAGACGCTCGCTGGTTACGGCGATGGTAATGACGTTCAACGGCTGTCCTTTTCGTCAGCGGTGCCGCTAACGGAGTTGGCGATGTCAAAGACAGCGAAGACTCGGACGCACTTGCTCCCGTCGCGTTCGGTTACGGTTCGGGTGCTGGCGCGAAACGTTCCCGAGGGGTCGTCGAACCCCAATCGACCGCTGTTGACGGCGTTGCGGAGGCTCGCGGCCTCTGCGCTGCCGCTGGCGACAACGGTGGGGAACTCCGCGATGATCGCTGTTTCACCTGGCTTGGCACGGAGCTGGTCGGCGATGCGTGAGAAGTCTGGCGCGCCGTGGCGTGGCGCTGGCTTTGTCCAGACAACTTCATCGAAGACAGGCAAAGCGCGCTCCGTTCGTGCTGGTGATGGTGCATTCAGGGGTTAATGATCTTGTTCTTGCGTCTCGCGACAAGACGACACTATCGCTCGATGATGCATATGTCTATCCATGATGCAACAGGTGTAACGCATGTGTGATGCCATGTTGCGCCTACTTAGCGTGATCAACTTTTCACGCACTTCTGGGCAACGCGACATGCATGTTGATACAGTTGCAACGCCACGCCACAGCGCCAACAAGCCAGAGGGGACACTCTGTGTCCAGCATTGCCCCTGGCGTCGCCGTCATTATTCGGCGACGCAAGCGAACCGCCACGCTCGAACGCGAGCTGTCCGTCCGAGCCGCCGTCCG
>NZ_BAAAZP010000264.1:0-1201 GCF_039536965.1 Nonomuraea antimicrobica
AGAGCGGGGACGAACAGGGGACCGCCCCCGCGGGTGGGACGACGTTGACGAGCTGATGCCGCTCGGCTGGCGCATCGTCGCCGAGTTCCAGAGGGCGGGGACGAACCTCACGCGCGACACCCTCAGGGAGGCCATTCGCGCCACAGGGACGAAGGTTTCCACCACCCGCGCCACGACTCTGCTGCAGCGGCTCCGTTCTGAGGCCCCGGCGGAACCGAACTTGAGGACTGACGACGGGGACCGTCCCCCGGGGACGAGCGGACTGTCCACGGTCGCTGGCCGGGACGAGGACGGGACGAACGGTAGCCCGGCCCTCAGGGACGGGCAGGTCTCGTCCCCTCCTGTGACAGAGGACGAGACGGGGGCGAACCCCGGCGCCGTCCCCGAGAACGACACCACCAACGACACCACCGGAGACACCGAATGACGCCCATCACCAACCCGGCCGTCGCCATGCAACTGCCCGTGTGGGACCACGTGACGGACCGACTCGTCATGGCCGAGATGTTCTACGAGCCCACTCGGAACCCGCACATGCTGCGGATCGAGCTGGAGGACTGGCCGATCCCGTTGGACGTGCCGCTGCGCGTCCTCACCCAGGGCCTGGAGGAGCCGACCCGCAGCACGGAGATGTCGCAGCTCCCGATGCGGGACAACGAGCACGTGCTGTGGTCCATCCGGTGGAACCTCGCCGCGCAGGAGAGGCCGGTCGAGCTGCGCATGCTCCGGGTGCCACGCATGGCGCTGGTCTGGCACCTGACACAGGTGAGCCGACACGGCGCGCGAAGCGCCCGCGTGGACTGGGACGGCGAGTACGAGCGGCTGTGCCGGGAGCACCGGTGGAGGTAACGCTACGTGAGCGGCGTGGGAAGCGTGGCAGGGGCTGCCGCTGCCGGTGGCGTTCCGGGTGGCGGCGTCGCTGGTGGAGAAGGGCCAGGCGCGGATGGTCGATGGCCGCTACGTGAAGATGCGGAGGGCGTCATGATCGTATTACTGCGGAGCGCGTTGGTGGCGGTGTGGCTGGCCTGGTCGCAGGTCCTTGGCGTGCTCGCCGGCGTGTCCGACCCGGACCTGCTGATCGTCGTGCCCGCCGCGGTGCTGGTGGCGGCCTGCCTCGTGCCGCTGGTCGGCGTGGGCGCCAGACCGTATGCGGTAGCGCTGACGCTCACGGCTGCATGGTTGCTGGCTGTCGCCACGTGGG
>NZ_BAAAZP010000265.1:0-10377 GCF_039536965.1 Nonomuraea antimicrobica
CTCTTACCCCTGTGCGACCTTCTGGGCCAGGTGGAAGGACTCGACTGGTACGCCGAGGACACGGGCGGCGCCACGATGGTCGTTTTCGTCCGCCTCCCCGCGGGCGGACTCATCGGCATCACCCGTGGCTCCCACAGCACCGGCAACGACAGCCCTGACGGCTGGCTTGCCTGCTACTACAAGGACTTCGGCGACCTCTTTGAGTCCGGCGGTCACCTCCTGCTGGACGACGCGACGTTCGCTGACCTGCTCCAGATATTCGTCCAGTTCGCGCCCGGCCGCCCCACCCCGGACTTCCTGCGCGAGGAGGAAGCCGACGAATGAGCACGGCCGCCGGCAGCCGCTACGACCAGAACGCGGTGGACACCTTCAAGGCCGACGCTGCCAGGCATACGCGCTCGCGGACCGCCGCCCAGAAAAGGACCGTACGGCGGTCGGCTGTGCAACTCCCGCTCGGCCTGGCCGCCGACACGCGCCAAGTCGGGTCGGCGATGAACCTGCTCCCCTACGACCTGATCGTGATCTGCAGCAGCGCCGGCAAGGACAGCCTGGCGCTGCTGGCGTACGTGGCGAAGTTGATCCGCCAGCAGAAGTACCGCGGCCGAGTCGTCGTCCTGCACAACACGCTGGGCGTCACACGGTCCGGCGCGCCGGTCGAATGGTGGGGCGTTGAGGCCGCCGTCCGCGAGCACGCCGCGGCCTGCGGGTTCGAGGTCGTCGTGCGCAGCCGCCACGACGGCCTATGGGGGCTGCTGCTCGGTCCACGTCGCAAGTGGCCGGGCAACAACGCCCGTTGGTGCACGAGTGACCTGAAGTCGGGTCCGTCGATGACCTGGATCACCGAGGCGGTCACCGAGTTCTGGAACCAGCTCGGCGTGCCCGCCGATCGGCCGGTGGAGGTCCTGTACTGCCTCGGCCTGCGCGGCGAGGAAAGCAGCGGCCGGGCCGCCCAGCCGATCGCAAGCGTCAATGAGCGGCACTCGTCTGGCAACCGGCGGATCACACGGTGGCTGCCGTTGCGAGACTGGACCATCCAGGACGTGTGGGACGAGATCAAGGAGGCAGGTCTCAGACCCCACGCCGGGTACAGGTGGGGGCTCAGCCGGCTGTCCTGCTCGCTGTGCGTGCTGGCCTCGCTGGAAGACCTGATGCTGGCGGCGGCGCTGCGCCCAGCGCTGGCGGCCGACTACCGGTGGGCTGAACTCGAGCTCGGCCGGCCGTTCACCGAGCGCCTGTCCATGGCGATGATCCTGGCCGGGCTCGACGCCGCGTGGGCGGAAGCCGCCGGCGACACCGCGGCGGCGGTTGACGCCGCGGTGGTCCTGTACGAGCTGGTTCGGGATTACCTCGCCTCCACTGCGGTGGCCCGCGGCGAGGGACAGACCGCGTCGGGCAGGCCACGCACGCCGTGGACAGAGCAGCATTTGGTCGGCCGGGCCACCGCGCGCACCAGCGAGATCCTGGCGGCCGGGCGGCGCGCGGTCGCCTTGGCGGCCGAGGCGGACACGAGCGTGTGGATGCTGGAGCCGCTCGACGAGCAGGCGGCGGCGGACCTGGCCGGAGCGGCGCGGTGACGGCGACGAGCGGGCCGCGCCCATCCTGCGCGCTCCCCAGCACGGCCGGGGCTGGCCTCAGCGATCGCCAACGTCGCAGCAAGGGCGCGCATTCTCGACTTGCAGGAATGGGCGGATCGGAATCAGGACAAAGGATCATCCATTCGCCCTGGCATAGACGAGGTAGGTCGGTCAGTATTGCCACGGGGCACCTACATGGCAGTCGATAGAAAATCGATTACATTTCCCAGGAGGCGTCATGCGTATTCGTTCGGCAGCTACTGTCGCAGTACTCGCAACGGTCACGTTCGTACCCGCTTCGGCACTCGCTAGCTCCGGCGCAGGCACGCAGGGCCGCACTACTACATTGCGCGCTGTCTATACCTTTGTCAGCAAATTCGCGGACACGGCTGGAGTACAGTGCCTGGACGCGGACTTCTTCGGCGGGGGCAACCGCACAAGAGTCCAGGTGTGGACCTGCAACGGCAGTCCCCAGCAGCAGTGGATCGAGCGCAGCGGCAATCCGGCCTCGTCACTCGAAAGCGTGCGATTCCGCGGCATGTGCCTGGACGCGGACTTCTTCGGCGGCGGCAACGCGACTGTGGTGCAACTTTGGACTTGCAATGGCACTCTTCAGCAGATGTGGAGGAGGAAGCCGTTGCCCGATTTAAGCACTTACAGCGAGCTCTTCCCCACGATGGTCCTCGACCGAGACATCAGCGTGCAAGGAAACGGGGCCAAGGTGCAACTCTGGAGCAAGAACTTCCAAGTGCAACAGAATTGGGATGCCAACTTGATCAGATTCGAGTGAAGGGTGCACGGGCAACAAGCCTCGCAGTCGATTTCCGCTGATCGGCTCGTTTCGGCCCTCGGCCTGCACCCTCCTTCTCGTGGTCGTCGCAACACCCCAGATGAGGGGATGCGATGGACTTCGAGATCCGGGAGGACCGGGAGCGCACTCGGGGACGCAGGGCTCTTTCCCGTGAGAGAGCGGCATACTTGCGGCTCGTGCAGCAGGGCTTGAGTAACAAGGAGGCATGCCGGATCGTCGGCATCAACCTCCGGACCGGTCGGCGATGGCGTACGAACGCAATCCGACCGGCAAGCACGTGGGGGCGCCACCGATCACATCGGCGGCGCCCCCAGCCTCGGCACCACGCCCGAGCGGCTCGTCGCCGACCTGCTCGCCTGGCTGGCCACCAACCCGGCCGTGCGTGACGCGCGGGAGACGTATCTGGAGGGGGCCGCCATGATGCGGCTGTGCCGAGTGCTTGGCACCCCCGCCCCCCGAAGGCTTACCGCAGGCCGTTGAAGACGCCTTGCTTCTCCTGGCCAGCGCCACCGGAACCCCGAGCTGCGGCTCCGGGAGAGGCTGCACCACCAGGCGACCGAGCGATACCGCCAGTTCCGAGAGGAGGTCGTGGCGAGCATGGACGCGATGACGCTGGAAGCTGTGATCAAGCGGGTGCAGAACTCGCAAGCCCTGTGGGCCGCCTCGCTGAGCAACCGGCAGGCGGGCCGCTGACGGGCGACCGTCGAACCCCGCACCGCGCGGAGGCCACCGCGCCACCGCCTGCTGGGCCGGTCCCGCCACGAGGAAGCATGCGCTGTCACGCCGGGTGCCGGCCCGGGTCTGGCTCCTCATTTCGACATTTCTGCAGCTCAAAGGCTCAAACCTATATACGGGAAGATCATAAAAAGTTATGATTATGATATAAGAAATTGCGATTCACCACAGATCACGAAGGCGAAGGCGATGGACGCAAACGAGCAGCTGATCGAAAACCTGTACAACGAGCGCACTGAGGCGGCCGGAGCGTACACCGCGGCAGTCCAGGCCGGCCGGGTCACGGACGCGGACGACGCGCAGGCCGAGATCGAGCGGCTGTCGGCAAGGCTGCGGGAGCTGGGCGAAGACCTCTGACGGGATTCGGCCCGCACCCTACGGTGCGGGCCGACCCGCTGGCAGCAACCGATCGGAACTACCCGCTACCACCGCCACGGAGGTCACCATGAACGCCAGCCAGAGCCTCGCCATCATCACCGAGCACGCCGGCCGCCTCAGCCCTGCCGAGCAGGCCGTGCTTGAGGGCATGAGCGCCGGAGACCTTGAAGTCCTGGCCGGGCTCGTCATCAGGGTCGGAGCCAAGAGCGATTTCGAGGCCCGCGCCCAGGCCGCCACCAGCCGCTGACACCCGCCTCCAAGGGTCCGGCACCAGACGGTGCCGGTCCCTTCTTCGTGCCGCCCACCGGTGCGCGTCGCGCGCCGCGCCCATGATCGGCTAGCATCAGCCCTGATCGGCTGGTGTTACCGCCGGTTACATGCGCCGGAGGTGTAACAGCAGCACGCCCCGCTACCGGCGGGGAGGATCAGGTTCAACTCCTGGCCGGCGCTCTGTACGCCGCCTCGCGCCGGGAGGCCGACATGTTCCACGGATCGATCCCTGCCGCGATGCGGTCCATCGTGTACGAGCACGCTGGCCAGTGGCCCGCCGACCAGGACATCTACGTCGGCTGCAGCGGGAACTTCACCCTCGAACGGGTACTGCACGCCAGGTTCGGGGCGGCCCGTCGCATCCACGGCAACGACGTCCAGGCGTACTCATGCGCTCTCGGCTGGTGGCTGGCAGGTCAACCCCTCTCCTTCACCCTTCGCGACGAATACGAGGACGTCTTAGGCTGGCTCAGGCCCTTCCTGGACGACCCCACAGACCTCCTCGCCACCCTCATGCTCGGCACGCGGTTCCTTGCGTGGGTCGGCAGGGAAGGTCCGTACTACCGGCGGATGATCGAGGCGACCCGCGAACAGTGGCCGCGCATGCACGACAAGACGGCGGCCAAGCTGCGCAACCTGACCGTGCGGCTCGGCTCCTACTTCGCCGGTGACGCCCGCGACTACCTGGCCCACGTGGTCCCGGCCGACGCGCCCGTGGTCATGTTCCCGCCGTTCTACAGCAAGGACTACCAGGCCCAGTTCGCGTCCCTGGACGACTGCTTCAACTGGCCGGCCCCCGACTTCGCCGAGCTGGACGAGGACGGCAAGGAGCAGATCATCGCCCAGGTGCGCGACCGGCCGCACTGGATGCTCGGCCTGCACATCGAGCGGCCCGAGCTGCGCTCCCATCTGGCCGGCGTGGTGCAGACGGCCAACCGCGGCCTGCCCATCTATGTCTACGCCGCGTCCGGGCCGCGCCGGATCGTACGGCCCAGGCAGGCCACCCAGCCGATCCCCATGCCGAAGATCGGCCCCGGCGACGAGCTCGGCGACCGGATGACCGTGCACGTCCTGAGCGGCGGGCAGTTCGCTGGGATCCGCAGCCAGTTCATGTCCAAAACGATCCTGCCGGGCACGCCTCTGCTCGCATGCGGTGTCGCCGTCGACAAGAAGCTGATCGGCGCGTTCGCCTACCTGCCGCCCAAGTTCGATCCCGACTGCGCGTACCTGATGAGCGACTTCCCGGTGTCGTGGACGAAGTACAGGCGCCTGGCGAAGCTGATCGTGATGGCCGCCACCACCAAGGAGGCCCAGCTGCTGCTGCAGCGCTCCCTGTCGCGCAGGATCACCGGCTGGTCGACCACAGCGTTCACCGACCGCCCCAACTCTGCGAAGTACGGGCGAGGCATTCCCGGCGTCCGGCTGCAGAAGCGCTCCGAGCCCGCGGCCGACGGCATCCACCGCTTCCAGCTGCAGTACGGCGGCCTCATGGGGGAGCGGACCCTCGATGAGGCCCTGGAGCTGTGGAAGCGCAAGCACGGGAAGGACCAGCGATGACGGACACCACCAGCCGCACGTTCAGCCCCACGGTGAGCGGCACCGCCACCCAGTTCCGGCCGAGGTTCGTGCCGCGCGACCCGCGCGCCCTCACCCGGCTGCCCGTGAACGCCCGTTACATGAGGAAGGAGGAGTACGACCGTCTGGTGGCCAATGTGCGTCGCGACGGCTGCCTCACCAGCGTCCCGCTCATCTACTCCGGCGGCGAGTACGACGAAGGCCACGAACTCATCCTGTCCGGCAATCACCGCTGTGACGCCGCCGTTGACGCCGGTCTGGATGAGATCGACTGCATGCTCATCGAGGAGCATCTGTCGCCGCAGCAGCTGGTCGCCCTCCAGCTGTCCCACAACAGCATCGCCGGCGAGGACGATCCGGCCACGCTGAAGCACCTGTACGACCAGCTCGACGACGTGGACTGGCGCGCCTACTCCGGCCTGGACGATGAGCAGCTGGGCCTGCTCGCCGAAGTGCAACCGGAAGGGCTGTCGGAGGCGAACCTGGACTTCGCCACCGTGAGCCTGATCTTCCTGCCGCCCGAGCTCGAAGCCGCCCGCGAGGCGTTCGACGCCTCGCGCTTCGGCCAGGACGAGAGCTGGCTGTCGGCCCGCGCCGACTACGAGCAGACGCTGGACACGCTCGCCTCGACGCACGCTGCCCACAAGGTCGGCAACGTCGCCACCGCGCTGCACATCATCCTCACGCTCGCTGAACGGCACCTGGACGACCTGCGCGAGGGCTACACCGCCCCAGACGGCAGCGCCTCCCACACCGGCCGGGTCGGTTTGGAAACCGTGCTCGGCGCCCGCAGCCTGCCGGCGACTGCGGCCGTCACTATCAACAAGGCCATCGCGGCAGCCGAAGGCCGCGGCGAGATCGACCCAGGGCAGGGCTGGCAGCTCCTGGAGCGGCTCACAGGCGAATACCTCAGCGGACCCAACCACACCCCTGCTGACCTGAGATAACGCTCCATGAGCAAACTCAGGCCGCTCAAGCTTGACCCCAACCTCGACCCCTGGGAACGGCAGCCCGACGAGTCCCTCACCCGCCACGCCCAGTTCTGCACGTACCGGGACATGGGCCGATCGCGGAGCCTCCGGAAAGCTGCCGAAAGCCTGACCAAGAACGACCGTTACGTGCGCGACGTGGCCGCAGCTCTCCGGTGGCGGGAACGGGCCGAAGCGTGGGATCGGCACCGGGATCAGCTGTACGAGGCGACGTGGCTGGAGGAGCGGCGCAAAGCCGCCGAAGCCGACGCGCGGATCCTCGGCGCCGGCATCGGGAAGATCGCTCAGCGGTTGCCGACGATGAACCCGGCCGAGCTGTCCCCGGGCGACATGATCCGGCTCATGGACGTCACGATGCGGCACCGGCGCAGCCTGTTCGGCGACCCGGCCGGCCCGCTCGCGGGCGGCCTGGAGACGGCCGAGCAGCAGGCCCGCATCACGACGGAGCAGGGCATGATGCTGGCCGACGTGATCAGCCGCACCTGCGAGGCGTTGCAGGACGAAGTGCTCGACCTGATCGCCGGGCAGGCCCGCGACGGCGACCTCGAGGACGTGGACCAGTTCGCTGCCGCCGTGGCCACCGCGGTGCAGGCGCAGTGGCCCGGCTGGCTGTCCCGCATCGTGCCCGAGCAGATCGCGGCGGTCACCGGCGAAGGGGGAAGCGATGGGTGACGACGATGCAGACCAGCCGACACACGAGGCGCTCACGCTGCAGGTGGGCGATCTGCGGCCGGCCTGCTGCCCCCGCTGCGGCGCCGACGGGCAGTTGCTCGCCGCGACGATCTACGGGCTGGCCGCCTCGGGTAGCCGCGTCATCGGCGGATTGGCCATCTGTCAGGGCTGCGGCTGGTCGCCGTACACCGCGATGACGCTCCCATGAGCGGGCGGCCCCGCACCGTCACTTACCGATCGGACCCATCAGGAGATGAGGCAGCATGAACCGATTCGCCCTCGGGCTGGCAGGCCAGCCCATCCGGCACGTCACCGGCGGAGGCCGGCATGGCTGATCCGCACGTGTCGATCACCTTGGACTTCAGGACACCGGCGGCTGCCGCCGTGGTGATGGAGCACGTGGTGGCGGCCGTCAACAGATCGACGATGCCGTACGAGCTGACCGGCACCTCCTGTCACAGCTTCGACCTGGACGACGTGGAGGAGTAGCCGGTGGCCGTCATCCAGCGCTGGGGGCTGGTCGAGTACAGCGTCGATCTGCCCGCCGACCAGCAGGACATCGCCGAGATCATGGAGCGGCTCCGCGCCGAGCTGTCCGACCGTTGGGAGTACCGCCACGCCATCGAAGTCACGAGGGGCGACGGAGATCAGCTCGTCTTCCGCTACCGGAAGGCGAGGACATGAGCAGCATGTGGGTTGTGGACGCCTCCGAGTGGCGAGCCGTCGGCCATGTGGTGGATGACGGCCTGGTGATCCTCGACGACCTGCCGCGGCTCTCGCCTCCGTCGCGGTGGCCGGCGGGGGCAACAACGCTCGTTTTGCACGCACCGCGGTGCCGGCTCACCTGGTGGGCTTGGATGCTGGCGACCGGCCGACCCGGGCCTGCCGCGTCGCGGGTGAAACGCGAGTATCGGCGCCGGCGCAGATGACCGTCTTCCGAACCGTCCTGGCCATCGCAGCCTGAAATCACGGGGAGTACTACATTGCCGATCGACCCGCTGGCCTGCCCGGGGGTGTGCAACCGCAGGGCCCGCCGAGCATGGGAGGAGTACGACCAGGCGGTCATCGATCATGCCGAAGCCATGGACATCTACGTGGAGAAGCACTCGATGTACCGGGCCGCTTTTGCGGTCTGGCATCCTCCGCTGGCTTCGCCGCCGATCGAGCCGCGCGAGCCGGCCAGGCCGGAGCCGCCCGCGATGCAGGTGTTCCGCGCGAATCCGGTGTGGTGCCGCCGCTGCCCTCGGGCGATTCGCGGCGCGCTGTACCAGATCAACGAGACAGCGGCCGTCCTGTACGCGGACATCACCGGCCACCGCAGCGCCGTGATCACAGGCCCGAACGCTGGCCGGAAGCCTCTCAACCCCACGGAGGTGATCGAGCTGCTCGACAACGTGTACGGCGATCTCGTCGAGGTGGCGGGCTACTGGGCGGAGGCCCGCGGCCACCCGTTCCGGCCGCTGCCGTCGCGTGGCAGCCACGCCCGCAACATCACCATCTCGTACTTGCTGGGGGAGCTCGACAACATCCTGCTGCACCCCGGGTCGGTCGAGTTCGGGGGGAAGGTGCTGCATTGGGAGCGCAAGCTCCTGAACATGGCCAAGGCGGACCCGGCGAGCCGCCGGTCGCCGATCCGCTGCCCGCGCTGCCGGGACAGGGAGCTGTACAGGGAAGACGACGGCTACTTCAAGTGCAGGTCCTGCGAGCGCCTGCTGACGCAGGAGGAGCACGACGATTACTACGCCGATGAGGTGGACGAGTACGACCACGAGCAGGAGGCGCACGTCTCATGAGCAGCTACGACGGGTCGTACGAGGTCCACGCCAGCATTCAACTGTCCGGCACAGAGCATCCTCTCGGCGGCGCGGAAGTGACCTGGGACGTGCTTGTGAACGTGGCGGGCCTGGTCCCCGCGAGCGTGGTCCTGAACACGACAGCACTGCGTGTAGAGGGCGGCAAGGAGGACCTGCCCGTTACGGTGGGCGGTGTCGCCGTGAGGCGTGACGCGCTGCAGGTGACCCTGCAAGGAGGGCGGCACGTGTGGCCGGCCTCGTGAACGACGGCACCTCACCGGCCGGGCCGCCCGAGCCGCTCGCGCCGCCAGTTCTGACGATCGATACTGAGGCGGCGCAGCAGGCGTTCGCTCGGCTGGGCGGGCGGCTGGAAGCCCTCGTGGACGCGATGCGGCCCATGGTCCAGCAGATGATGCTCGGCTTTGCCGCAGTCGGCCGGGCGTTTGCGGAGTTGGTGGGCACGCGCGAGATGCGGGAGCTGGCGGATGCCCGCCGGCGAGCACGATCCAGGATGAAGAGTGGCTACGACAGGCGCAGGCGCAGGAGGGGGAGACGAGGATGACGGAGCAGCCGGAGTGGATGCAGGCACTCAACCGGGCCGCCGCCGACGTGCAGAAGGCTTTCGCGAACGTGGGCGGCGTCCTGGCAGCTCAAGGCGCGATGGGATGGGCCTACCGTGGCGACGTGGCGGCCATGCAGTTCGTGCTCGCCGGTATGCCACCGGAGCAGCTGCGTGCGCTGTCCGCGGCGGCGTCGATGCTGACTGCCGCGGCGGATGAGGAGCTGAGCAGTAGACGCGCAGCCCAGGGCGGGGCTGCGCGGGAGGAAGCGCCCGTGGAGGACTGGGAACGCGGCCCCGATGCGGCGTCTGGGATCGGTGTGCCGCCGGCACGCGTGGAGGGGCGCGTGCTGGCGCTGTTCGGGGATGCCGCCGTGGTGGTCACGGCCCTTCACTCGCAGGACGATCCGCTGCGGGTGTCGGCGGCCGAGCTCGCCGAGCAGTTGGGTATCGCTGTGGAGGATCTGCCGGGGCGGCGGTTCGTCGGGGGGATCGTTGACGATCGAGTCGTCAACGCGGAGCTGGTGCGGTGACCAGAAAAGGGCAAGAAATCTGATTAATAATTTCTTATTATCTTGATAATAGTGATCCCTTTTCTATAGACTGAGAATGTCGAAAAGGAAATGGCAGTTCCTAATCGGCAGCAGGCAAATTCCAAGAAAGGGTTCACTCTCATGGGCAACACGCCTGACCAGCAAGTCAACGAAATGGCCGACGCACTCGTTCGCGCATTGAATCACCTCCAGTACGCTGCAACGCTGCTCCCCGTCCCGATCAAGCTCGCCCCGGTTGTGCCCGGCATGGCCGCCGAGGAGATCGCCGAGTCGATCAAGCAGTTCCGCAAGCTGCTTGAGGAGGAGCCGGTCACCGAAGACATCAAGTACCACTACGACGAGGCCGCCCTCAACATCCTGGCCGCCCTCGACATCACCCGGATCGCAGTCAACGAGATCATCGACTGGAGATACGACGGGGTGCACATGGTCTGCACGAACTCGATCAACGCCTCCACGCTCGGTGC
>NZ_BAAAZP010000266.1:0-2909 GCF_039536965.1 Nonomuraea antimicrobica
GCAGAACACCCCAACGACACGACTGAATGGCACCACGAAGTCCGCGCTCTCAAACGGATCGCCGGCACTCACGGCGTGGACGAAGACGGTTTGACCACGCTTTCGGTGGAGATCATGCAGGCGAACCCGGGGAAGTCGAACGAGGAGTGCAACGTCATCGCGGTCGCCATTGCTATCCGCAGCAGCAAGAAGCGGTCCCGGGCTGCTTGATCTCTGCGGGCCCGGCGGGAGGCCGGCTGACGTCATCCGGCCGGCTCATGCGCCCTGTGGAGAGCTTGGACGCCTGCTGGGAAATCGACGCGCTGGTGATCTCCGTGGAGTCAGGGCGCAGTTCCGTTGACGACATGCGAGACACCGTTGGCATCCTGCCGAGTCTTGCGGACACGGGCACGGTGGTGACCATCGTCCGTGAGGCGTCGCCGTTCGGTGCGTTCGTTCTGCGCGAGTTCTTCGGCTCGCTCCGCCCTGGCTCGCAGCTCCGCCCGGCTCTCCTCCAGCGCCGCCAGACGCGCCTCGTAGGACTCCTGTAGCACCTGCCGCTCGCGCTCGGCATCCTTTCGGGCCTGTCGCGCCTGGGCACGTGCTTCCGCCTCGGCCTGCGCAGCCAGCGCGGCGCGCGTCTCGGCCTCGGTTACAGCCGCCGCAGCCTGCCGTTCTTGCTCGGTGGCCCGGCGCTCGGTTGCCTCGACTGCGGTCGCCGCCTCGGCCTGCACAGCCGCGATCTGCCGTTCGGCCAGGGCCAGTCCTCGATCCAGCGCCTGACGCGCCTCGGTCGCCTGCTCGGTTGCCCGACACGCTGCTTCCTCGGCTTCCCGAAGTTGCTCCACCGCCTCGGCCGCGGCCCGCTGCGCCTCCTCGGCCTCTTCTTCGGCCTGGCGGCGGCGCTGCACCTCGCCCGCCAGTTGCTCCCGCATCGCGGCGATCTGCCGGTCAGCGTGTGCGCGGGCCGCCTCCACTTCGGCCTCCACCGCTTCGACGTCGCCGATACGGTCGAACTCGGCGACCAAGCCCTCCAGACGCTTGGTGAGCTGGGCGATATCGGCGCGAATCCGCTCGTGCACCTCGATCGCCCGCGTAATCGACGCGCTCACTGGGCGTTCGCTGTCGGCGGGTCGGCCGCGGCCCTTGCCCTCGGCCCGGGCTATGCGTTCACGCTCGCGGAACGCGGTCAACGCGGTGTGCAGCCGCCGGTCGTTGTCGTCGACCAGGTCGCAGTATTTGGGGCGAGCGCCGGGGCGGCCGGCAGTCACCATGACAGCTAGTAGTTCGCAGCCCGGAAAGGCACAGATGACGGGGGCTGAATGCGTCGCTCTCTCAATGAGTTTCATAGCGTTTCATTTCTGCAAGGCGGATGAAATGAGATCGTGGAGGCAAGACATGGAACGAAATGGAACTGAGCCCGCGGGCGGAGGCCGTCCGCAGGCCGGGAGTTCCTACGCGCTCTGCGCCAGCTCCGCGTACTGCTCGCTCACAACCGCGACGGGTCGGTGGCTGAGCGTGCCCGTCATCACCATGTCGATGACGTCGGCGGCGCGCCGGTCTGCCTCCGGCGACAGGTGGCTGTACAGGTTCGCGGTGGTGACGATCGACTTGTGGCCGATCCTCTTGCTGACGGTGTCCAGGCTCACGTTCTCCGCCAGGAGCTGCGTCGCGTGGGCGTGCCGCAGCTTGTGGGCGGTGGCCTGTGTGTCGATGCCGTGTGTTTCCGCCAGGGCGACGACCTTGTACCAGTGTTTCTGCCAGGTGCTGGGGTTAAGGATGGGGGTGTGGATACCGGGGAAGATCAATGCCTTCGGTGGTAGCCCTTCCATGCGGCGTGCCAGCATGGCGACCACCTTGGAGCCGATTCTGATCGTTCGCAGTGCTGCGTCGCTCTTGCCGTAGGACGCGATGTACAGCCGCCGGTGCTCGTCTTCCTTGACCGCTTGCGCCACAGTGAGCAGGCCACGCATGAGGTCGATGTCGCATACCCGTAGCGCGGTGATCTCGCCCCAGCGCAGTCCGGTGCCCAGGGCGAGGGTGGTGATGTCGCCGGCAAGGTCGGAGACCTTGTACGCGAGCGCGATCCATGCGGCGATTTCGTCGCCGGTGGGCACCTGGTCCAAGGTGACCGTCCGCCCGGCCTGCTTCGGGAGGATCACTCCTACGCACGGGTTGACGTCGATGGGGATGCCCTTCTTGCGTGCGGCCCAGCTCAGCGTCGGGCTGATGACCTCCCCGTGGATGTTGGCGATCGTCTTCGGCGAGTACGTCTTCTTCTCACCCTTACGCTCGTAGGTGCGGGCCCGCATCCACGAGATCCACGCCTGGTCAACCTCGGTCGTGTACTCGGGGACAGGGACGTCGCCGAGCGGGCCAAGCCTGCTGCCGTCCTCCAGCGTGACGACTGCGGGCTGCACGTGCAGTTGGAACCGGCGCTTGTACAAGGCGATCTGGCGAGGCTCGGCCTTGCCCGTCATGGCCAGCCATGACAGGTAGGCGAAGACGATCTCGGACAGGGTCGGGACAACCGCGGTGGCGGGTGCTGTGGGGGAGGGCTGCGGTTCGGGGTCGGCCGTGGGCTCGGGGTCGGCCTCTGGGGTGGGCTCAGCAGCCTCAGGGACGATGCCCCGGCAGCCCTTGGGGTAGCCCGCCGGGCGTTGGTCGCCGGCGGCCTCTACGCGGGCTTTGAAGCGCTTGGCGATCGTTTTGGTGTCGCAGGTCTCGCTGTCGCGCTTGCCGTCGCGGGTGCCGCCCTCGCGCCAGCAGACGCGGTAGGTGGTGTGGCGGGTCTTGGTGCTCTTGATCGGTTCTATCCAGGCCATGTATGGCCGCCCCTTCATCGGGGGTAAGCGCGGCGCCCCGCGCCCCACAGCCCAAGACCTTGGTGCCCCATTGGTGCCCCATTTGATCTTGAGTTGTGTTGGACC
>NZ_BAAAZP010000267.1:0-644 GCF_039536965.1 Nonomuraea antimicrobica
ACGGCGGCATCGACATCTACAGCGGAGCCGTAGGTACGCACGTTGTCGGTAACGCGGTGGCCCTCCCGGTCGGGCAGTGGGTGCGCCTCGAATGGCGCTACACCATCGACGGTTCCGGTAACGGCACCGTCGAGATGTGGACCTACTTGTCCGCAGACTCCACGGCTCATGACGACTACGTGGTCTCTTCGACGGTGGCGTGGCCAGGCGGGAAGCCCCGAGACGTTGAGTTCCACCTCGGGCGTGACACCACCAGCCAGATGTACGTGGATGAGGTCGCCGTCTCAGACGTCAAGATCGGGTCCGCGGTTCCGCAGATTGCCGCGCCAGTGGGGGTGATCACCGAATCCGACACGGCGCGCTCGATTACTGTTCGCAAGGTCCGCAACGTCGCCCAGGCCCCAAGCGTTGAGGTGGCCCTACCGATCCGTCCGGCCAAGGTGCGGCGTGTCGGCCAGGTCGTCGAGGTCGACTCTGCCGTCTCGGTAGCGCGGCGGAAGGTTCACGCCGTTGGCCAGGTCGTCGAGTCGGGCACAGTCGCCCAGGTCGTGCCAGCGCATCGCCGAATCATCGGGCAGGTCGTCGAAATCGACACCGCAGCCAAGATCACACCCGACGTCGGAAACGTCTCGCGCGCAATCGAG
>NZ_BAAAZP010000268.1:0-551 GCF_039536965.1 Nonomuraea antimicrobica
CACGGGCGAACCGGAACTTCCTGGTACGCGCGACGGAAGCCGTCGCCATGGCGGGCATCCGGCAGTTCGTCGATCTGGGCACCGGTATCCTCACGTCGCCGAACGTGCACGAGGTGGCGCAGCAGATCGAGCCGGGCGCGCACGTGGCCTATGTCGATAACGATCCGATCGTGCTGTCCCACGCCCGTGCGCTGCTGGCCGGAACCCGGCCTGGTGTGATCGCGATGGATGGTGACCTGCGTGCCCCCGAGCAGATCTTTGACCGCCCTGCCCTGTGCGCTCACATCGACTTCGCTCACCCGGTGGCGATCCTCCTGGTGGCCACGCTGCACCTGCTGACCGACGAGGACGGCCCGGAACTCCTGGTGAAGACCATCCGCGAACTGATGGCGCCGGGCAGTTTTCTGGTCTTGTCGCATCTGTGGGATGACCTGGACGGCGTCGCGCGGGCAGGGGCCTATGAGTACGCGCGGCGGAAGGCCAGTGGCCGGGTCGTGCCGCGGTCGAAGGAACAGATCGCCGCATTCTTCGACGGCTTCGAGCTGATTGAG
>NZ_BAAAZP010000269.1:0-1310 GCF_039536965.1 Nonomuraea antimicrobica
ATCGGTCCGTTCTCCGACCAGGTGGTCGTGCTCATCCCAGACGACACCACCCCGCCTCCGGTGCCATCGGCGCCGGCGCTCATGTCGCGTCTGGGCGTGATCCACGCCTCATGGGACGGGCTCGGGTCGATGGGCGAGGAGATGCCGCCCGACTTCGACCGGGTCCTTGTATGGATGCGCGACCCGGCCGTTGAGGGCGGCACGCAGATCGTGGACTATCTCCAAGCCGCTGGGGTGGTGGTGATCGGGGATCAGCCGTACGGCGCTGATCGGGAGATCTGGTTCACCGCGTTGGACAGGTCCGGCAATACCTCGACGCGGTCGGGAGTGATGACGATCGCCACGCAGGCGCTCGTGGACACCGATGTCGTAGGCAAGGTCATATCCGGCGCGAAGATCCTGGATGGCACGCTGGTTGCCTCCGACGCGGTGGTGGCCAACACGATCACTGGCGGGCTCGTGCAAGCCGCCGCGATCACGGCTGGGCATCTCGCCGCCAACTCCGTCACCACTCCCGCGCTGGCGGCCGGCTCGGTGACGGCGGGCAAGTTGGAAGCGGTCCTCACGCTGACGTCACGGCTGGTGGCCGGTAGCAGCGCTGCGGCGCGAGTCGAGCTGAGTTCTTCGGGTCTGCAGGCGTTCAACGCCGCAGGCGTACAGACGGTCAGCATTGCCAACTCGGGCAGCTTCGTCCTTCGGTCGGCCACGTCTGGAGCGCGTGTCGAGCTGGACACGGCAGGGTTCAGAGCCTTCAACTCGGCGGGGACGCGGACTGTCAGCCTCTCCTCAACGGGAAGCGTCGACTTCCTCGGTGAGCTGAGGTCGGGCGACAGCGGGCGACGTCTCGTGGTGAATCCTCGGGGTGCCGTCGATCCCGAGATCCGGTTCTACGCCGACAACGGCGGCAGTTACGTACGCATGTACGGCGCTCCCACCGGGACCTCCGAGCCGGAGCTGGTCATCGTTGGCGCGGCCGGTGCGAACGGTCGGACACCCGAGCTACTCATGGGATCCGGCTATGCCTTCATGAAGAACTCCGGGGCGGGGAGCGCGGAAAGCCGTATCCGGCTCGACGCGAACGGCGATGTCAATATCGGGACTGGAGCCACGGTCTTCGAGGGAAAGATCGGTGTGCAGAACAGCGCGTCTGCCATATGCGCAGGCAAGGCCAGTGCAAGCGGCACCGGCGGCATGGTGTTCTACGGAACCTCGTACGACAGCACCCCGTTCCCTGCGGTCATGGTGCGGGCGGGGAACAACGCCCCCTTCAACATCAATCATGTGGCATCCGATGGGTTCGGATGGACATG
>NZ_BAAAZP010000270.1:0-851 GCF_039536965.1 Nonomuraea antimicrobica
GGCGACTTCTTGATAGCGGGGCGCGGCCATAGAGATATGTTATACGCATAATATGCATTCGGTGTGGGGGAGTGCTCTACCGCTGCACGAAATCGGGCTCCGGCATGGTGCGTGACATCGTCCAGATCTCCACAGACTTCTTCCTCGGCCACCTGGTCCACACGAAGGGCTTGGGATCGGCGTTCCACCGGTCCTTCCACGTGCGGAGGTCGTCCTCCAGCGTCTGAACGCCCTCGTGGACTCCGCGACGGACGAGCTGGTCAGCCAAGTAGCCGAACCAGTGCTCGACCCGGTTGATCCACGAGGAGTCGGCAGGGATGAGGTCAAGGGAGAAGCAGGGCGAGGCGCGCTCGAGTCCGTGCCATGGGTACCAATGGTGTTCCTCCTGACACTTGGTTGCGTCTCCGTCTCCCACTTCGGCCGACAACCGCGCCGGTCAGCGAGGGAAGCCCCATGTTCCGTCGCCGCGACTCTTCTGCTCGAAGGTCCTGACGGGTAACGGTTGGACGCCTAGCCTGATAAAGAGACCAGGGAGGTGGAGCGCATGGGTGGTGCCCAGAACCCATCAGAGCTGAGCGACGCAGGGGTTGGCGAGAAGGTCCGGCAGCTACGCGTGCTGCGGGGCATGACGCAGGAAGATCTCGCCGAGGCCAGCGGCATCAGCATCTCGGTTGTCCGCAAGGTTGAACAGGGCGGGTCCGCCCGCATGGAGACGTATCACGCGCTGGCCCGCGCTCTGAACGTGGTCACCATGACGTTTGTTCGAGCTGGGGCCCCTGAGCCCGTCCTCGACAGCACCAGTGAACTGGTTCTCGCCCCCATGCGAGCGGCCGTCGCGCCGGCGATCGACC
>NZ_BAAAZP010000271.1:0-963 GCF_039536965.1 Nonomuraea antimicrobica
TGCCGGGTGCTGGAGATCACCCCGCTGCGCGTCTACCGGTGGGCCGAGCGCCGCGAGCACGGCCGGCTGGCCGACCGCCGGCCTGGTGGCTCGCCGGTGCATGGTCTGCTCCAGACCGAGGTCGAGCAGATCATCGTGTTGTTCCACGAGTGGGGCGAGGTGGATCGCTCGCATCGCAAGCTTGCCCATCGCGGCTCCTACCTGGGCCGCTTCTGGGTCTCGCCGTCCTCGGTGCATCGGGTGCTGGAGGCCCACGGGCTGCGCATCCGAGCCCGGCCGCGCCCCGCCCTCTCCCAGCGCAAGCCGTTCCCGGACTGGGTGGAGTACCGGCCGCTGCAGATCTGGATCTACGACACGACGCATTTCTCCGCCTGCGGGATGGCCGCGCTGGCCATCATGGATTTGGTCTCCCGCAAGTGGATCTGTGAAGTGGTCTCGGTGGAGGAGACCCACACCCAGGTCATCCTGGGCTTCACCGACGCCCTGGAACGGGAGGGGTTGCTGCCGTTGATCGCCGCCCGAGACGACGGTCTGGTCGACGCGGGCACCGACGCCGACAACCCGGCCAGGCCGGTGCTGCTGGCCATGAGTGACAACGGGCCGCAGATGACCGCGGGCAAGACGCGTGAGTTCATGGCGCTCTCGGCGATCGCTCAGCACTTCGGCCGGCCCGGCACGCCCACCGACCAGGCGTGGATCGAGACGCTGTTCGGGCACGTCAAGGTCGAGTTCCCGCACCTGACGAAGATCACCGAGCCAGCGGTGCTGCGGGCTGAACTCGCCCGCGTGCGGGCCTTCTACAACGGCACGCGCCTGCACGAAGGGCTCGGCTACGTCACTCCCGACGACGAGCACGAGGGCCACGGTCCAAAGATCCGCAAAGCTCGGCAGGAAGGCCTTGAACAATCCCGCCAACGGCGCCTGGAGTGGCACCGCGCGAACCGGGGCACATCACCCACACGG
>NZ_BAAAZP010000272.1:0-560 GCF_039536965.1 Nonomuraea antimicrobica
TCGTCGAAGTCGTAGATGACCTCGCGGCCGGCCCGGCCGAGGACGCGCGCTTGGTAGCGGCGGGCCCACTGTCGGATGGTGCCGGGTTCGCGGTCGAGCCGGTCTGCGGCTTGGCGGGCGGTCGCTGGGTGCACGTCTCACCTCCGCAAGGGTCGCGTTCGTGGACGTATCAGGCGATTCCGGACACATGAACACGCGAGATCGACGTGCTGTAGTCAACGCTGACAGGCGATCTCGCTTGTCCGGAAACCGGGGGAGAGGCGGAAAGGTGATCTTGTTAGATGCGCTCTCAGCGCCTCACCAGAGTTTCCGCAGGTCAGAGACCTAAGTCGTGCGACAGGCGCAGATCACCCGTCGACACGAAGTGTTACACAGCCGCCGAGCAGCCGCAACACCTTGCTCGCAGTCAGCCTCAACGATCCGCGGGATGGCGCGAAGCCGCTCCTCCCACCTCTCATCGCACCCAGGCCCATGCTGATCCAGCTCGAACCGCCCCTCAGCCGCCACCGCGCACGACGTACAGCAGAACGTCACTCCCTCCGGCACCGCCCGCACACAGT
>NZ_BAAAZP010000273.1:0-2571 GCF_039536965.1 Nonomuraea antimicrobica
ACCGCAGGCCGGGGAGAGCGCCGACCAGCGGCCGGGGATTACCCTCACCCGTGAGCAACCGGAGGAGTGGGTGGGCTGCCCGCTCACCGACGACCAGGTGGAAGAGATCGACGGGTGCATCCCCAACAGTTCCATCCCCGAGGCGATCGGCGCGATCGCTGACCAGTTCCTCATCTACGACGAACAGAGCGAGGAGGGCGAGGGGGGCGGGGGCGGCCAGCGTCGTTGCTGAGCTGCGGGCGACGTACGGCAAGGCGGGCGGACTGGAGGCGCTGTACGGGGCGCTGACCGACGACCGGCTCGGCAACGACGAGCGGGCGGTTCCGACCGGCCTTCCGCGGCCGGAGGGTCAGGGTCGCCCCCACACCGTTCACCAAGAGAGGGCTGCCGGCGCGTCCCCGGGTGTCTCAGGCGCGCCCAGTCTCGATCCTGGGCCTGCCTGAACGTCCCGGCCCTTGCGGCTCTCTTCATAAAACCCCTGGTCAGGCCCGACTCAATTGTTATCAGAATCATAAATTGATATGATTAGGACATAATAAATGGTCGAAAAGGAGAGAACATGACGACCACCACAGCCCAGCCGACGGCGGCTCAGCCCTCCGCGGACCCCGGCGACGGCAGCGTCACTTCCGCTCGGCTGCGCGCCATCGTCGCCGAGCTCAACGCCCGCTACCTCGAACGCGCCACCGCCGTAAAGGCAATCGTCGCCTGCATGCTCGCCGGCGAGCACTCCCTGCTGCTCGGCCCGCCCGGCACCGCCAAGAGCGAGCTGGCCAGGGACCTGACGAGCCGGATCCAGGACGCTCTCCTATGGGAGGTGCTCATGTCGAAGTACACCGACCCCAAACAGCTGTTCGGCCCGATCGACGTCGCCGCGTTGATGCAGGGCCGCTACGAGCAGGTGTGGGACGGGCGCGCCACCAAGGCGAACATCGCGTTCATCGACGAGATCGGCAAGTGCGGCCCAGCCGCACTCAACGGGATGCTCGCCTACTTAAACGAGCGGCTGTACCACCCGGAGGCGGGCGGCGCGCCCATCCGCTGCCCGCTGTTGTCCGCCATCTGCGCCAGCAACGAGCTGCTCCAGGGCCAGGAGTCCGCGGCGATCTATGACCGGCTGCTGGTCAGGATCGAGGTCGGCTACCTCGCCGACGTGGCCAACTTCACCACGCTGATCCGCTCAGCGACCGTCCCGGCCGCCCCGCCGACCGCGCCCACCACGGTGCTGCTCGGCGACGTGGAGCAGGCCGTGCGCGTCCACGTGCCCCGCATCGACGTGCCCGACCCGGTGATCGACGCCGTGTGCACGCTACGAACGGCGCTGCACCACGAAGGGTTGATCGCCAGCGACCGGCGTTGGAAGAAATCCATCCGGCTCCTGCAAGCCGCCGCCTTCCTGGACGGCCGCAACGCGGTCAACTCCAACGACATGGCCCTCCTGACGCACGTCCTGTGGGACAGCCCGGCCGACAAGCTCACCGTTGAGGGGCAGGTCCTCGGCCTCGTCAACCCTGACGCTAAGGAGGCCCTGGATCTGCTCGACGGGATCGACGCGATCGAAGCCGAGCTCAACAAGCTGAAAGGCAAGTCCCGGGAGGAGCTGGCCGAGTGGGGGATCAAGGAGGCCAACCCCAAGCTCAGCAGGTCTGCCAACAAGCTGAGAGAACTGCTGAAGGACGCGACTGCGGCCGGCAGGTCGACCGACAGCATTGACGAGGTCATCGCCCGCCACCGCGCCGTGAACGGCCGCGTCATGGTTGAAGCGCTCAACATGCAGCCCACCGGCATCTGAGGAGCCTGACGTGGCTGCGAAGAAAACGAAGAGGCCGTTTGCGGCGCTGAAGGACCTCGCGGCTAAGGCCGGGCGATGGCTCGGCCTGGCCGCGACCCCCGCACCCGTCAAGCACACCCAGGTGGTCGCCTTCGACCGGTTCGACGAGATGACCTGGACGGACGTCTACACGCAGGCTCGCGCCCTTCGCGAGCTGGCCGACGAACTGGCCGATCGGCACTCCTACACGACCGACCTGCTCCGCGACTTGTGGACCGGCGCCTACAAGGCGGTGCCGCGGCTGCACGACCTGGCCGACATGGACCCATCCCGGGCGGTGAACCACCAGGTCGTCTCCTCGCTGACGGAATCGCCTGCATGGAAGGAGTTGCGCCGCAACACCGTCGGCGACCCCTACGCCTCGGCGATGGCGGTGCTCGCGCAGGGCAGCACACTGCGCAACATGCTCGAACAGACCTGCGAGGCGCAGAAGGAGGCGGAGGAGGCGCAGGAGGCGCAACGCCAGGCCGCGGAGGCGGCACAGCAAGTGCAGCAGGCGATGGAAGCGGCAGCCGCCGCAGCCGACCCGGACGGGCAGGTCCCGGGCGACGCTGAGGCCCAGGTCGCAGCGGCCGTGGCCGCGGCTAAGGCCGCGGACCAGGCGGCAGCCGAGGCCGACGCGGACGCCCAGCTGGCGCTCGCCAAGGCCGGCCCGGGCATCCGTACGGCTGCCCGGGCCGCTGCCGAGCAGGCGGCCGACAAGGTGCGCGAAGACGCCGAGCTGATGGCCGCGTGGGGTG
>NZ_BAAAZP010000274.1:0-11825 GCF_039536965.1 Nonomuraea antimicrobica
TGGAGATCAGTCTGCGGGCCTGGCAGGGCTGCCAATTTTCGGATTCTCGAATCCGTCCCTGCCAGGCCCTAACTGTTTGCGGCGGCCCGCCGGACTGCTCCAGCCAAAACGCCCGTTCTGCCGACGCCATGCGTCGGCCCGGGCGCAAGAAGCGGAGTAGCCGGCGGCCCCGCGCCGTGAAGGAGATGCGCCCTTGCGAGAACCGCTGAATGACGTGCGTTTTTGGCAGCAGATAGTGGGCGGCTCCAAGCGGACGGTCGTCTGTTCGCCCGGCCAGGCTGGTGCGGTGCGCACCGCGATCGAGCGGAGCGGGGCCGCTGACATCCTCTCCGTGGTGGCGAGCCCCGTCGTGCCGGATGGTCAGGCGTACCTCGTCGATGAGCAGGCCATCGAGGCCGAGCATCGGGAGAACATCGACATCGCCCAACGTCAGGGGCCGTGGCCATGAGCTGACCGCGGCCCGGCGGTGCTCGATCGGCGTAGTGGCGTCTCGGACACAAGCCCCTTACCGCACCGGTCAAAACCTTGACCGGTCAATACTTTGACCGGATGCTGGTGGTAAACATTTTGACCAGGAGGGGTCCCATGACCGACCACCCCAACAACGCCAGCTCCGGAACCACCCCGGACGCCGATGTCTCGTCCATGCTCGCTGCCGAGTTGACCAGGACAGTTCCCGCAGCCGGCGACGCCAGCTCCCCCACCGACCTGAGGGCCGACCTCGACGCCGCCATCTCCAGCCTGCTCGACGCCCAGGACCAGTTCCGGGCGAGGCTCACCCGGATCAACCAAGCGGGCCTCAGCGCTAACGAAATCGCACGCCGCGTCGGAGCCGCCAAGATCCTCTCAAGGCCCAAAGTGCTGGAGCTCCTCCGGGATCTCGGAGAGGGGATCAAGCGAGCCGGTGAGGCGGCCAGCGCCGGAACCGCGGCCATGCACAGCATCGGCGAGAGTATCCGCAAGTACGAGGAAGAGGAGTCCCGCTGACTTGATCAGGGGAGCGAAGGGCGCCCCCGCTGCGTGAAGCGGGACGCCCGTCTCCCGCGAGTTCGCAGCTCCAGGGTCCGAAGGCGGCCCGTCTGCAGCATCACCGCCAGCGGAGGGCCTGCTGTCAGGCAGCGGTCGGCGATCAGCCCAGCCGCCCCTCCATCCACCGTGAAGGCCTGTCCCGCGAGGCTACACCGGTGGTCGCAGGCTGCGATCATGGACCGCATGACGGCCGCCCTCACCCTCGCCTGCGATGTACTGCCCGTGGCCGACGGCGCGCTCATCGTGCCGCACGTCCTGCCGATCCACGCCCCGGAGAGCGTGTACGGGATGACCGTTCAGGAGCGGCTCGGCATTCCGCCAGCTTGAAGCCTCACGTCACGGTGTGTCACACTTCCCGCAGACAGATCACTTGTGCCCTCAGCCAGACGGTTGGGGGCATTTCGCATGTCTGGGGGTGAGCGTGGACCCCGAACCGATCAGCGCGCGCGACGCCGCGGTCCGTCTCCGCCGGCGGCCCTCCACCTTCCGGAAATGGCGCGAGAGGTACGCTGCCCGCGTCATCGGTCGCGAGCAGCGGCGGATCTATTACGACTGGCGTGACCTGGCGACGATCGACGGTTGTCTTGCCCGCGGCGAGGAGGTGCCGGCGACACCGGAGAAGCGCGATGAGTTGCGTGCGTCTCTGCGTGAGCGTTGGCAGGGTGCCTAGTCGGTGACCCGGTACATCGCGATCTTGGCGAGTATCTCGTCAGTGACCGGTTTGATCATCCAGTTCTGGCTGGGCGCCACCTGATGTAGCAGCACACTCTTATGGTCGGGCATGCCTAGGTCGCCGATCAGGTCAACGTGGTAGGCGTGCAGCTCCGGCCGCGGCTTGATCGGCCGGCCGTGATCGTCGACGGTCCCGAACGGCACGCGCGGTGCCTCGTAGTAGGCGTGCACTGTAGCGACGACCCAATACCGGATCGGGTCGTCATGAGGCCCCACCCAGCCGCCTGCGCCCTTGTCGTAGGGCCAGTTCTGCAGCACGACCCGTGACGCCTCCACTCCTGGATTCTCGTACACGCGTTCGACGGCTACTGGGGTCGGGGGTGCACATGGCCACCGTCTACCAGTACCTCCCTCCGGAGGAGGCGGCTCTTCGGACCGCGGCTGGTTTCCCTCAGTTCGTGATCAACCAGGGGACGACCTTCCCGGTCACCGGGCTGGCGTTCGACGGCGCAGGCACGGCCCAGGAATACGCGTACTGGAAGTTCACGCCCTTCGGGTACGCAGCCGGGGCAGACGTCACCGTGGAGATCATCTGGTACGCCGTCTCCGGCACCAGCGGCACCGTCAACTGGGGGGCGGCCATCGCTGCCATCACGCCAAGCGCGGACACCGAAGACGTGGAGACAGCCGGCTTCGCGGGCATGCCAACGGTGACAACCAGCCATCTCGGCACGACGGCACGACGGCTACACAGGTCCGTCATCACGGTTACGGACCAGGACGGTATGGCTGTCGGTGATGAGTGCTGGCTGCGCGTCATGCGTAACCCGGCGGTGGACACGCTGACGGCTGACGCGATCCTCACGAGCGCCCGGATCTCCTACCCGGACACGTAGGAGGCGGGTCACGTGGCGGTCCGGTTCGACGCCGACGGCGACGGCTACACCCGGGTCACCGGCTTGGCCAGCGTGGCGAGCTGGACGGTCACCTGCTGGGCGCGGCTGGCAGTGAACCGCGGTACGGCGACGGTCCTGTGGCAAATCGACAACGGCAGCGGCACCAACCGGCTGCGATGCAACGCCTGGGACGGCGCAGCGCTGACCTATCAGACTGATTCAGGCGGTTGGTTCGGAACTGCCGGGCAGACGATGACGGTCGGCACCTGGTACTACATCGGCATCTCGGCCGACGCGAACCCGGGCCTGGTCAGAGTCCGGATCAGGGCGGCCGGGAGCACCACGTGGGCCGGCGGGAGCCCAACCCAGACCAACGTCACGATCAGCGCCAACACGCTACGTATCGGCGATGGGCAGGCCGCAAACGAGTTCCTCAACGGGACGCTGGCGGCCGTCAAGGTGTGGAACGCGCCGCTCACGATGAATGAGCTGGAGCTGGAGTCCTCGACGTACATGCCGCAGCGGACCGTCGGGTTGCGCGGCTGGTATCCATTCACGCGGGTCGAGAACGTGGACTACTCCGGCCTGGGCCAGGTCCTGACACCGGGCAGCGGGGCGACGCTCGAGGACGGCCCGCCGATCCCTTGGCAGCGAGGACGACGCCGGATCGTCGTCAGCACCGCCATCCCGAGCATCGACGGGGAGGTGGCTGGCAGCCTGCCGCCGCTGGGCGGGGAAGCAGCCGGGACTGCCCAAGTGTCTGGCCAGGCCGCGCCGGGGCTGCCCAGCATGTCGGCGGCCGTGCAGGGCGCGGCCGAGGTCGGCGGCGACGCCGATGGGGCGCTGCCCGCATTCTCGGCCGCGGTGGACGCCTTCACACACTCTCCCGGGGAACTGGCCGGAACGCTGCCGGCGCTGTCCGCCGGGGCAGAGGGCAACATTCCGCTGCCCGGGGAACTCGTCGGCACGCTGCCGCCGCTCGGCGCGGCGGCGGAAGGCGAAGTCCTGTCCGGCGCGGTGGACGCTACGCTCCCGGCCTTCGACGCTGCCATGTCCGGCACCGCGATTGTGGAAGGTGCCGCAGACGCAGAGCTGCCGGGCTTCTCGGCGGAGGTCGCGGCTGACGTCATCTACGACGTCACCTTGGAATCGCCGGGGCCTGAGCTGGACTGGTCGGCTGGCCTGCCCGCCTCGTTGATGGACGCCGGGAGCGCCGCCTCTGCCTGGGCTGCTGGTCGGCCTACGGCTTGACCGGGAGGGGGACGGCGTGCTGCGGATTTCGTGGCTCTCGGTCGTGTTCGTCAAGGTGCCGATCACGAAGGGGCCGCCGGAGTTCACCGAGCTGCCGGTGCATATGGCGATCGTGCCGAAGGGGCAGGACCCGATACCCACCGACTGGAAGCCGGCGGCGTGGATCGACATCCGGGCGTCCGTGCTGGTCGGTCCAGGGACGGCGCTGCCCCTGGAGAAGGGGCTCACGTACGGCATTTGGGTCCGCGTCACATCCGCTCCGGAGGTGCCCGTTCTCGGGCCCTTCCCGCTGCACATCACCTGAGGAGGGCCGACGATGGTCACACGTATCCCCGACGGCGTCCGTTCGGCCGCCTGCGACGCGGTGGTGGACCGGGTTGACGCCGGGACGACCAATCCGGCCGGCAGGTTGCGGATCTACAGCGGGTCGCAGCCCGCGTCGGCGAACAGCGCGCCCACCGGCACACTGTTGGCCGAAGTGCCGCTGGCGCTGCCCGCGTTCACGGCGGCCAGCAACGGCGTGGCCACTCTGCTCGGCGTCCCACTGAATACGGACGGCTTGGCCGCTGGGACCGCCGGATGGTTCAGAATCGAGGACCGCGACGGCGCTACGGTGATCGACGGCTCAGCGGGCACAGCCGGGACGCAACTGATCCTCAACACGGCCACGATCTCGCCCGGCGTGACCGTGCAGATCAACTCCGGCACGATCACGATGCCCGGAAGCGAGCCGTGACCTGGTGACAGCGACGCTGTCGCCCTGGAGGGTGGCGGCCGACCGCTTCCGGCCGAAGCCGCGCAAGTGGGTGAGTCCAGGCGCGATGGCGTCCGCCATCGATCGGGGCCACCGGCAGACGGCGATGCTCGCCCGCATCGACCAGGAGCTGGTGGAGCTGTTCGACGGCAGAGACGACCGCGGGTTGATGATCTTCACGCCTCCGCAAGAAGGCAAGTCGGAGCGGGTTTCTCGCAGGACGCCGGCATGGCTGCTGGCGCACGATCCGACGCTGCGGATCGCGATCGTGTCTTACTCGGCCGATAAGGCCGTCAGATGGGGCAAGCAGATCCTGCGGGACGTCCGCACGCACACCGAGCTCGGGATCACGCTCAGGAAGGACGCGCAGACGGCGGGCCGGTGGGAGACCGAGCAGGGCGGGCGCCTGTTCTGCGTCGGCATCCAGGGCGGCATCACGGGCGAGCCCGTGGACGTCATGGTGATCGACGACCCGGTGGAAGGCCGCGCCGAGGCCGAGTCAGCCACGTACAGGGAGGCAGCCTGGGACTGGTGGGAGAGCAACGCGTCCACCCGCCAGTCGTCCCGCTTCCGGGTGCTGCTGATGATGACCCGCTGGCACGAAGACGATCTCGCCGGGCGGCTACTAACGCGGGAGCCAGGCCGGTGGCGAGTGCTGCGGATCCCGGCGATCGCTGAGGAGGGAGACCCGCTTGGCCGCCGCCCGGGTGAAGAACTGGCGTCGGTGCAGCGGCGCCGGCCCGGGTTCTTCCGCCGGCTGAAGGAGCTGCGGAGCGCGTACGTGTTCAGCGGTATCTACCAGCAGGCGCCGACCGTCGCAGAGGGCAATCTCTTCCGCCGCAGCGACTTCCGGTACTGGCATCAGATGCCCCCGGACCCGTCGAGGCACGGCCCGATGTCCGGCAGCCGAATCGACCTCGGAGGCCGAGCGGTCGCGCTCGACGACTGCTGGAGATTTCTCACGGTCGATCTGGCGGCGAGCACACGAACGTCGGCAGACTGGACGGTCGCCTCCGTGTGGGCGATCTCCCCAGATGGCGACCTGATCCTCCTGGACCGGCGGAGAGCCCGGATCGAGGAAGCGGACCACTGGGACCTGGTGCGGCCCCTGCGGGAGCGGTGGGCGGCCGACACGGTCTACGTGGAGGCCGGGTGGATCGGCACCACGCTGGTAATCGACGCGACTGCCAGCGGAGTGCCGGTGCAGCCGCTCACCGCCGACACCGACAAGCTCACCCGAGCGCTGCCCGCCACATCACGCCTGAAAGCGCACCGGGTGTGGTTCCCCGCGGGGGCGTCCTGGCTGGACGAATGGTGCGACGAGCTGGCCGGTTTCCCCTCGGCACAGCACGACGACCAGGTGGACACGCTGGCGTACGCGGCGCGCGTGGTGACGATGCACTGGGTGCGCCAGGACGCCCCCGGCGCGGACGGCGACGACGTGCCGGCCGGCGGCGCGATCGAGCAGGCGTACACGGCGGCGACCGGCGGCGACAGCGGCGACGTCGACTTCATGTCCCTCGAATACTGACCCGCGGCTGGCCACGGCCCGCCACGACATCGGAGCGGGGTGAGTGATGGCCCGCGCGCCGATAGAGGGATTCCTGCTGACCCGCGTTGACGTCCCGGTGGTGCTGCGCGTCGGCAGCGCCGACTACGAACTCGGCAGCGTGAGCGTGCCGGTCTACGCCACGCAGGGCGACCGCCAGCCAGGCCAGCACGCCATCGCCGTGGAGTTGAACGCCCGTTTGGACGGCACGGAGCTGCGGTCAGGGGTCGCCCAGATGCTTCGCGACGCCGCCGCCAAGCTGGAGGAGGCCGTCTCTCATGGTGGGTAGCGTCCCGACCAGCGACATCGGCGGCCTCGACTCGATCCTCGGCGGCTGGGTCGATGACTGGCTGGAGATCCTGCCGGACCTACAGTGGCCGACCAGCGTCCGCACCTACGCCAAGATGCGCCATGACCCGCAACTCGCGGGGGTCCTCGCCGCCTACACACTGCCGATCAGGCGGGCTACATGGCAGCTGGACCCCGCCGGCTGCCGCGACGAGGTTGTGCAACTGGTTGCCGACGACCTCGGGCTGCCCATCAAGGGGGTGGACGCCAAGCCGACCGGGGCGCGGCGGCGCGGCGTCTCCTGGGCCGAGCACATCCGGTTGGCGCTGCTGTCGCTGGTGTTCGGCCACATGGTGTTCGAGCGCCGCTACGAGATCCGGCGCGGCCAAGCACGGCTGGTGGCGCTGGGCGAACGGATGCCACACACCATCGCGGACATCGAGCTGGCCCCCGACGGCACGATCCGGTCAGCGTCGCAGGACATCGCGGGCGGCGGCCGACCGATCCCAGCTCACCGGCTGGCCTGGTACGTGCACGCCAGAGAGGGAGCCAACTGGGCGGGCCGATCGGTCATGCGCGCGAGCTACGGCCCGTGGCTGCTGAAGCACGAGCTCTGGAGGATCAACGCCACGTCGATCCGGCGCTTCGGGATGGGAATCCCTGCGGTCGAGGCCCCGCCGGGCGCGACCGCTGGCCAGATCGCCGAGGCGCAGAAGCTCGCCTCCGCGATGCGCGCGGGCGACCAGGCCGGCATCGGCCTGCCGCCCAACTTCAGGTTGAGCTTGACCGGCATGAGCGGCTCGGCCCCGGACGCGCTGGCGTTCATCACCTACCTCGACCAGCAGATGAGCAGATCGGCTCTGGCGGGGCTGCAGGACCTGGGCAACACCCCTAACGGCTCCCGGGCGCTCGGCCAGTCGTTTCTGGACTTGTTCCTCCTGAGCTTGCAAGGGATCGCCGACGAGATCGCTGACGTGGCCACGTCCGGACACCCGTCGATGCCGGGCGTCGTCACGCAACTGGTCGACTTCAACTTCGGCGAGGACGAACCAGCACCGAAGGTGATCGCGGCCGACGTCGGCACGCGGCATGAGGTCACCGCGGAGGCGCTGCAGCTGCTGCTCTCGGTCGGCGCGATCACCGCCGACGACGAGCTGGAGGCGTACATCCGGCAGGCGATGCGACTGCCGGAGAGAGCGGAGAACGCGCCGCCTGCCCGCCGCTCCCAGACAGACCCGGACGCCGACCCGGATGCGGAGCCCGATCCTGAGCCGGACGAGCCCGATGGGGGACAGCAAGGCCATCGCCGCCCGCCGTCCCGGCCGCGAGCGCGCACGCCCAGGCAGCGCAGGCCGCGGGCCGCGACGCAGGAGCGGCGTCAGCTGACCCTTGACGAGGCGCAGTCCGGCGTCGATCCCGACGCGATCCAGACCCTCTGGCAGGAGGCGCTGGACGCGCTGATCGCCGCGTGGGAGTCGATCTCGCAGGCATGGCGGGACACCCTCGCCGAGCTGGTGAAAACGGCCGTTGATGCCGGGGACCTGCCGGGGCTCGCACAGATGCAACTCGATGCCGCCGACGCCGAGCAGCTCCTCACCGACGCCATGACCGACCTGGCGGCGGCGTCCGCTGAACAGATGGCGGCGGAGGCCGCCGCGCAGCAGGTGCAGGTCGAGCCGCCGCCGGTCGACGAAGGCCACCTCGGAGCGATCGCCGCCGCCCTCGCGGTGCTGCTTGCGGTGTGGCTGGCCGGGGCCGCCGCGAGGGAGGCGCTGCGGCTGGCCATCCCCGGCGCCGACGGCGGCCAGGTCGCCGACGCCGTCACCGAGCATCTGGAGAGCCTGTCGGACGCCTTCCTGCGCGAGCAGCTCGGCGGCGCGCTCTCGACGGCGCAGATGTCCGGCCGCCTCGCCGTGCTCGAAGCCGCCCCCGCAGCCCGCTACCAGGGGCTGGAAGTGCTCGACACCAACACGTGCAGCCCGTGCCGGGACATCGACGGCCACGTCTTCGGCGGCCTGGCCGAGGCTAAGGCCGCCTACGCGCCGGGCGGCTACATCGACTGCCAAGGCCGGCTGCGCTGCCGCGGCACGGTGATCGCGATCTGGACTCAGGAGGAGTGACGGGTGAGGCACATAACCGCGCGGCCACGCGCCCAACAGCGGGAGGAGCGCGCCGACTGGTACCGCATCCGCAACGCCGCCGGCGACGACGACGGCCCCGCCGAGGTCTACATCTACGACGAGATCTCCTACTGGGGCGTCTCCGCGCAGGACTTCATCGGCGAGCTGAAGGCGATCACCGCGAGCGAGATCCGGCTGCGGCTCAACAGCCCGGGCGGTGACGTGTTCGACGGCATCGCGATCGCCAACCTGCTCAGGTCCCACCCCGCCAACGTCACGACGTGGGTGGACGGTCTGGCCGCGTCGATCGCGTCGGTGATCGCCCTCGCCGGCGACCGGGTGGTCATGCAGCCCCACAGCCAGATGATGATCCACAACCCGTGGGCGCTGTGCATCGGCGATGCCGACGACATGCGGGACGCGGCTGAGCGGCTGGACCGCCAGTCCGACAACCTGGCCGCCGTCTACACCGAACGCGCCGGCGGCGACGTGCAGCATTGGCGCTCCCTGATGGCGGCCGAGACGTGGTTCACCGCGGCGGAGGCGGTGACGGCGGGCCTGGCTGACGAGGTCGCCGAGCGCCGCCCGCCTGAGGACGCCCCTGACGACGAGCCTGACGAGGCGGCGAAGGCGCTGACCCGCTCCTGGGACCTGACTGTGTACCGGTACGCCGGCCGCGAGCGGTCGCCCGCCCCGAACCTGGCCGTCGTCCGCAACGCCCGCCTGCCGGTGAACGGACAGGCCCAGCATGCTCCCCCGGCCGGGCCGGCCGCGGGGGCCCAGAAAACACAGGAGGAGGACAGCATGTCCACTCTCGCCGAGGGGCTGCGTGAGCGGCTCGGCATCACCAGCGCCGAGCTCGACGACGACGCCCTGCTGCAGGCGCTCGACGAGGCGCTGGAGGAGCGCGCCGACGACGACCCTGCTCCGCCCGCCTCGCAGCGGCAGGAGCCGATCGCGGCGCAGCTGCCCGACGGGATGGTGCTCGTCGATGAGGCCACCCTGTCCGAGCTGCGCTCCAACGCGGCCGAGGGCGTCGCGGCGCGGGCGCAGCAGCGTGCCGAGGCGCGCGAGCAGGCGCTGAACGAGGCCGTCCGTCTCGGGAAGTTCGCGCCCGCCCGGCGCTCGCATTGGGCGAAGGCGTGGGACGCCGACCCGGACGGAACCCGCCAGCTGCTCGATTCGCTCGCTGAGGGGCTGGTCCCTCTGGAGCCGATCGGCGAGCCCGGCGGCGAGCCCGACACCAGAGACGAGGACGCGGCGTACGACCGCATCTTCACGACCCCCGGGAGGGCGTAGCCGTGGCTGACTACCTGCCCGTTCACCGGAACGGGGCCGACCCGTTCACGGTGACCGTCAGCGCCTCCGTCCTCGGCGGCCAGGTCCTTGCGGCCTCCGGCGTCGGCACGGTCGCCCCGACTGCGGGCCCGTCCGGAGCTGCGATCGGCGTGGCCCAGCACGACGCCCCGACCGGCGGGCTCGTCACCGTGTGGCCGATCAGCGGTGTGATCCACGAGACCGTCAGCCCGGCCGGTGTCACCGCTGGCGCGGCCCTCACCTCGTCAACGTCTGGCGGAATCGATTCCGGGACGCTCGCCACGGTCGCCGCCGCGGGCACCCACATCGGCACCGCGCTCACCACGGCCGCAGCGGGCGCCAAGGCCCGCTGGATCGGCCGCTAACAGGAAGGACAAGGCACGATGCCTGTGAACCCCCCGGGAGCGCCGAACCTCGCCGGCGACCTGCTTACCATTCATCGGCTCCTGCAGTCGCCTGAGCAGCTGCGGCGGCGGCTGCGCACCCTGGCTGACATGCGGTTTGTCGCCGACCGGATTCTGCCGCAGCGGTTCCGGAGCAGTGGCGGGGCCGTGTTGTATGAGGTTTCCGAGCCGATCACGACGTCTCGGCCGGTGGAGGCTGTGTCGCCGGGCTCCACCTACCCTTACGCGCTGACCGCCGATGGCGCCGCTGCTCTGGCGGCTGTGCAGGATTGGGGTCAGGCGTCCCGATTGACGGACGCGGCCATCAAGCGACGGATCCGCGGTGGTGACGAACTGGACCGTATGCTGCGGAAGGTTATCAACACGGTCCTGATCAAGGTCGATTCTCTGGCGATCTCCGCCGTAGCCTCCGCCGTGACCCAGACCGTTGACGCCGACACCTACGGCGGCGCGTGGAACAGCTCGGCGGCGAACGTGTTGCGGACGCTGGAGATCGCGAAAGCCTTCCTCGTTGACCTGGACATGGGATACGAGGCGGACACGCTGCTGCTGTCGTCGGAAATGTACGCGATCATGGTCAGCGACGAGAAGGTCAACAACCTCCGCCGTAGGGAGACGCTCGACAACCCGATCTACGGCGGCGAGGTCGAGATGATCGACGACCTTGTCGTGGTGAAGGCCCCCGCCGGCCGCCTCCCGAGCAGCGATGTGTGGGTGCTCGATTCGAGCGAGCTGGGTGGGATGGCCGACGAGGTCGGGCCCGACCCCGGCTACGTGCAGGCCGAGAACGGCGTCCAGGTCCAGACCGAGCGGATCGCACGAGCCAACTCTTGGGACATCTGGGCGCGGCGTCCGACGGTACCCGTGATCCAGGAGCCCGGCGCGGGTGTCCGCATCATCGACACTAAGGACTAGATGATCATGGCGACGACGTATCAGGTTGTGGCGCCGTGCGTCACCAACGTCCCGGTGAGTACGGGACAGGGGACGCAGATGGCGACGTTCTACACCAACCATCTGCTGCCTCCGTCGGTGCCTGCCGACCGGATCAAGCATCTGCTGTCGCTCGGTCTGATCAAGGCAGTCGAGCCCGCCGAGGAAGCCAAGCCTTCCGAGGCGGTCAAAGCGGCCGGCCCGGCAGCGCCACCGGTCACCGCCCGCTCCTCCAAGGCCGAGCTCGTCGCGCACGGCGTCGCCCGAGGCGACGATGCCGCCGAGCTGGAGAAGGCGACCCGCGAACAGCTGCTCGCCCGGTACGTGAGTAAGCCGGACAAGCAGTAGCTGACGTGGCCCGGCGTCACCCCCGTAGGCGCCGGGCCACCCGACCGTGAACCCCAGGGGAGGTGAACGGTCGTGGCCGAGCCGTGGACGCCGAGCCTGGAGATGGTGGCCGACCACATCCCCACCCGGACCCGGCCCATCGAACCGCCGGGCGAGACGCGGTATCTCAACACGTTCACGTCGGAGACGACCCCGACCGACGTACAAGCGCAGCGGCATATCGAGGACGCCGTGGTCACGGTGCTCGCCACGGTGGGCGGCGTC
>NZ_BAAAZP010000275.1:0-1721 GCF_039536965.1 Nonomuraea antimicrobica
TCGCAGGTTGATCTGCAGCGGCACCTGGCCCTGATGCATCTTCAGCACGTTACGCAACTCCTCGACGAGCCTGGCGCTGACGCGTTCCTCACGCAGCAGCAACGTGACCGGCTGCCCGGAGTCGCTGGTGATGCCCGACACGTCGAGCGGCGTCAGGTCCTGCGCGAAGACCGAGATCGCGCCGTCGCGGTTGTTGATCTGCCCGCCGACTGAGACCACCGCGTCCTCGCGCAGTTCCGGCGCGTACAGCTCGTAGCTCTTGGGGAAGAACAAGCACTCGACAGCGGCGTCCATGTCCTCGACGGTCGCGATCGCCCACAGGTTGCCGGCCTTGTTGACCCGCTTGTCCACCTTGGTGATCAGACCGCACACGCGGACATCGCCGCGGTCCTCACGCCCGCTGGCCAGAAGGTCCGCGATGGTGGTGTCCCGGTTGCGGGCCAGCACCCGCTCGGTACCGGCCAGGGGATGGTCGGACACATACAGGCCCAGCATCTCCCGCTCGAAGTCGAGCTTGGTCTTCTTGTCCCACTCCATGTCGGGGATGGCGATGGTGAACGCGGTGTCGTCGCTGGTGTCGTCCATCCCGCCGAACAGCGAGTCCTGCCCGTGGGCCTCGTTCTTCTTGATGTCGATGACCGAATCGACGGCCTGCTCGTGAACCATGAGCACGCCCTTGCGCGGGTGTTCGAGCGAGTCGAACGCGCCCGCCTTGATCAAGGATTCGATGACGCGCTTGTTGCAGACGGACAGGGGCACCTTGCCGAGGAAGTCGTTGAAGTCGTCGTAGCGGCCCTTCTGGGCGCGGGCTTTGACGATGCCCTCGACGACGTTCTCGCCGACGTTGCGGACCGCGCCCATGCCGAACCGCACCTGCGTGTCACCCACGGCGACGAAGTCGAGCTGGGAGTCGTTGACGTCGGGCGGTAGCACCTGGATGCCCATCTTGCGGCACTCGGCCAGGTAGACGGCTGCCTTGTCCTTGTCGTCACCCACGGAGGTGAGCAGGGCCGCCATGTACTCGGCGGGGTAGTTGGCCTTCAGGTAGGCGGTCCAGTAGGCGACCAGACCGTACCCGGCGGTGTGCGACTTGTTGAACGCGTACCCGGAGAACGGCAGCATGACGTCCCACAGCGCCTGGATCGACTCATCCGAGTAGCTGTTGCCGCGCATGCCAGCCTGGAAGTTGGCGAACTCGGCGTCCAGGATCTCTTTCTTCTTCTTGCCCATGGCGCGGCGTAGCAGGTCAGCGCCGCCGAGGGTGTAGCCGGCCAGCTCGCGAGCGACGGCCATGATCTGCTCTTGGTAGACCAGCAGGTGGAACGTCGGCCCGAGAATCGGTTCGAGCGCTTCTTTCAGCTCGGGGTGGATGGGCTCGATGTCCTGGCGGCCGTTCTTGCGGTGCGCGTAGTTGGTGTGCGCGTTGGCTGCCATCGGGCCCGGCCGGTACAGGGCGAGCACCGCGGCGATGTCCTCGAATCGGGTCGGCTCCATGAGTTTGAGGAGCTGCCGCATGGGGCCGCCGTCGAGCTGGAACACGCCCAGGGTGTCGCCGCGGGCCAGAAGCTGGTAGGTCTTCTCGTCGTCGAGCTGGAGGGTGAGGGTGTCGAGCTTCACGCCCCGGTTCTGCTCGATGATCTTGATGGCGTGGTCGATGATGCCGAGGTTCCGCAAGCCCAGGAAGTCCATCTTCACCAGGCCCATCGACTCGCACGATGGGT
>NZ_BAAAZP010000276.1:0-620 GCF_039536965.1 Nonomuraea antimicrobica
CTCGAGTAACTGCCGCGCCAGAGCGGCGCCGCGCGCCGTGGTGGCGGTGTTGTCACGGATGGGCGTAGAGATCCACGGGCTTCGCCGGCCGGCGTTGGTGAGCCGCCAGCCGTGACCGTGCATGTCCGTGACGACTTCTGCCGCGAACGCGCGTGGATCCGGACGCTCATCCGACGGGAGCTGGTCCCGCGCGTACACACGACGCGCAAGCTCCGCCACGGCCTCCGAGATCGCGCGCCGCTGCGCCGCGGCGTTCATCACACCCTCCGGCAGGGCTGGGCGTTGAGCAGCCCATAATGCGTCGCGGCGGCGAGGTAGCGCTGTACCGACCGCTTGCTCTTGTTCAGCTCGGCCGCGATCTCCTCGCAGGTCTGGCCCTCGACTGTGAGGCGGGCGGCGTGCCGCATCAGTTGTAGGCCGTACTTCGTGGTCGGCAGCCACTGCGGCTCCAACTCGCCCAGTGGTTCCAGGACGGCGATCCCAGCCTTGTTGAGCGCGGCCAGTACCTCGTCCGGGCTTCCATCTCGGTCGAGCACCTCGCCGATGACGTCGGCTGGGGTGACGGACATGGGTCCTCCTGCTGGTCAGGTCGTGCTCTGCGTGGCGCAGAGGGCGAGCAT
>NZ_BAAAZP010000277.1:0-505 GCF_039536965.1 Nonomuraea antimicrobica
CTTCGCGTGGCGGTCACAGCAGGGCATCTCGGCCCACACAACACGCGGCGGTGCGCTTCAGGTGGTCGGGCACTAGTTTTCCTCCTGGTCGAGCGCGGCCTGCAAAGAGAGCTTCAGCTTTACGGCCTCGTCGAGGCTTATGTCGCTGAGGCTGCCGTCGAGAGTGCGGCTGCCGGGCAGTGGGTCGATGTGGATCACGGGCTGTTGTCGGCGCGGGAGACCGCCACAGGGCTTCCGGCGACGGTGTACTCGTACGGTTCGTCTCCCATGGACGTCGGCTCCTCAGCGTCCGTGACGGGAAGATCTCGATCCGCCCCGAATGCGTACCTTGCGTTCCTCTTCCGGAGTCAGGGCGATGGCGGGCAGGGTGGTGACGCGCTCGGTGAGGGCGCGGGAGAGGCGGTGCCAGCCGTCGATCGGCATCTCCAGGCCGGGCTGGCCTGTGCTGGGATCGGGCAGCGGTGCCAGCAGGATGGGCTTGGAGAGATCCACGGTGGTGACGTGG
>NZ_BAAAZP010000278.1:0-520 GCF_039536965.1 Nonomuraea antimicrobica
GCTTGTGGTCGAGGTAGATGCGCAATGAGGCAGCGACGACCACGGCCAGGACGGCGAGCAGGGCTAGCAACCGCGTCATGCCGCCTCCCTCCTGGCGATCTTGACGTCCTTCAAAACGCGCCGGTGCGAGTCTGGAAGCGGGAACTGAGGGTGGCCGAGATAGTCGAGGCCGAGCCAGCGCGCCCATGCCGCGTCGCACTCGTCCTCGGTCGGGAACTCCAAGCCAGCCCGCTTGAGGGCGGCAGTCGCCATCTGGCTCTTGGTCGCGCTGCCGCTCCCAGTCGCGTAGATCTTGAGATGCATGACGTTGACAAGCGCGAGCGCCACACCGTATCGCCAACAGGCGAGGCGGATGCTACCGCTGATCTCGGCGAGCCGGTGCGCAGCCGCAGAGTGGATCCCGGCCGCGTAGTCCTCCAGCACCAGCATGTCCGGCTTGAGTCGGAACAGCACGTCGTGGACGCTGGCCTGGATGTGATCGATGCGGGCCAGATCGTCGGCGAGGGTGCGCTTACCCTTC
>NZ_BAAAZP010000279.1:0-1009 GCF_039536965.1 Nonomuraea antimicrobica
TCACCGTCGATTATGCCCCCGCCTCCCGACTCGACAAACAGCGCGTCCCCGAGACGCGGCAGGTCGAGCAGCACGAATCCGCCTGTCATTCCTGGGTGGGCACCTACTTCGTGGGGCAGCACCTGCACGATGACGTTCGGCCGCCGTGCCTCCTCGATGAGCCGGGCGAGCTGGTCGCGCATCACCTGCGGCCCGCCGATGCTTTGCCGAAGCGCGTCCTCGGAGATGATCGCGTGCAGCAGCGCAGGGTCGTCGCAGCGGAGGATCCATTGCCGGGCGAGTCGGGCGCGGATCTTGAAGGGGACCAGCGCAGGTTCGTCGGCGAAACGTGCCGCGGTGAGGACGGCCCGCGCGTACGCCTCTGTCTGGAGCAGACCCGGGACTAGCACCGGATGCCAGAAGCCGATCAGCCGGGCTTCAGTCTCGTAGGCCACGTACTCGACCAGCCCGCCAAGGCCGCGACGGTGCTCAGCCCAGTACGGAGTGACCCTGGCGCTGGTTACCAGGAGAAGGCACTCCTGCCGGACACCAGGCTCGGCACCGTACACGTTGAGCAGCATGTGCACATCGCCCGCCGTGGCGTACCGGTTCTGGCCACGCTCTAGCCTGGACAACGTCGATGTGGTGATGCCGGTCCGCTCCTTGACCTGCTGCCCGGTGAGGCCGGCCTGCTCGCGAAGCCGCTGCAAGGTTTGGCCGAGCTGCAAAAGCCGGATGGGCGGGCTGATCCGCTCGAGCGCTGACGTGTCGGCCATGACGGGATTTTGCCCGACTGGACGGTGCTCGGCGATGCCGATGACAGGACACGTGACCTTTCCTCATGCGGACGCAGACGGCTTCTCCCGCGGCCACCGCTCGCGCGAGTCAACGTACGTGCCGCGCTGTGGCACGGTGTACGCCCAACCCTGCTCGCGCAGTAGCGCCACGGCTGCTCGCACCGTCAGCTTCGACACCTCGTACTGCCGTTCCATCTCTGCTTCGGACGGGAGCATCTCGTCCGGGCTGAACT
>NZ_BAAAZP010000280.1:0-789 GCF_039536965.1 Nonomuraea antimicrobica
TGCCTTGTGTGGGCAGCAGCGGAGCTTGCGGAGGATGCGCCAGCTCTTGAGCTGGGCGTTGGCGCGTTCGCCAGGCCCGCGTAGCCGAGCGTGGGAGCGGTTGGCCGCCTTCTGCGGCAAGGGCTTGTTGCGGCCCTTGTACGGCGTGGCGACCGGGCCTTCGGCTCCTTGGTAACCCTTGTCGGCCAGGGTTGGGATGCCGGCCTGCGCCAGCGCGCGCAGGACGCCCCAGATGCGGGTGGCGGTCAGGTCGTGAGTGCTGCCCGGCAGCGAGCCGGAGGTCCAGATGATCGTGCCGTCTGGGGAGGCGATGACCTGGATGTTCATCCCGTGCATGCGGTGCTTGGCCGAGTAGTACGGCCGGTCGGCGCGCACACGGTCGATGGGGATGAGCATGCCGTCCAGCACCAGGTAGTGCAGACCGTTTCGCGCGGCGTTGCGTAAGGCGCGGTCGAGCTTGGGAGCGCGGGCGCGCAGCAGGGCGACGGTTTCCTCCACGTACCGCCAGGCGGTGGCGACCGATACACCGAACCCGGCGGCAAGCTCGGTGTACGTCTCGCCTTTGCGCAGGTAGACCAGGACCAGCAGGGCCTGCTGGATGGGGTTGAGCCGCCGCCAGGCGGAGCCGATGGCCTTGCGGTGGCGGCGGATGATGCCGGCCACGTAGTTCAGCGTTGAGCGCGACAAATCGACGGCAGCACGATAGAAAAGCATCCGAGCCCCTGGTGGTGACGGCGTTGATTGTGGTGATCCACCCGTCTACCAGGGGTTCTCTGCATCTTCAGGCGA
>NZ_BAAAZP010000281.1:0-638 GCF_039536965.1 Nonomuraea antimicrobica
CTGGCCAAGGCGCACGTTGTCATCGGGCAGCTCGTAGACGAACGCGATCAGCTCGCCGCGCAACTCCACGCCCGCGACAGCAGCACGGCCGAGGCCAAGCAGCCCACGTCCTGATCCACCCACACGACCCGAGGAGATGCTGATGGAGCTGTTCACCCTGCTCGACACCGACATGGAACTGCCGATCGGTGACAACCCCACCGGCGGGCACGGCCCAGATATCGCCAAGGTCGATCAGGCGGCCGAGCTGTTCTACCGGTACGGCCACGCTGGCCGAGGCGCATTCGTTATCGGCAACCAGGTGCAGTACCTGTCGGACCGGACAACGTTCGTGTGCGTCCGCACCACACCCGCCACCGGGACATCGTGGGTGATCTACGCCGTCGTGGAACAGCCGGCTGGCGTGCCCGGCCAGTACCGGCCCGTGCCGATCGCGGCGGTCGAGTTCGCGCAGGCGCTCGCCGCCCAAGGCCGTGACGTGGTCGTTCGCCGGTACGACGACTGGACGATCACTTACGACCTGGAAGCCGAGTCGGTGCCACTGTGAATGGCTCGATTGTGCAGGTGTTCGTCGTGGCTGGGACGGTTGCCGGGGGTCTCGCCCTGCTCGGTGTGCTGGCCAAGGGGGGCGCGTGGCT
>NZ_BAAAZP010000282.1:0-934 GCF_039536965.1 Nonomuraea antimicrobica
CCATCGCCGTCACCCTCTTCCTGCTGGTCGTCGGCGCCGAACTCCTCGACGAGCGCGGCCTTCGACAGGGCACGAGCGTCCTTCTCGGCCATCCCACGCGAGATCGCGTACGCGATCCACACCTGCTTGTTCGCGGACTCGAAAGGCGGCGCGGGCCGACCCGCGGCCTGCTGAGCAGGCGACGGGCCGGACGACGGCACGGGCTCGGGCTGGGCGAGCAGCACCCAGTTAGGCCAGCAGTCCAAGATCGAGTCCCGCTCGGCCAGCTCGACTGTCTGCCCGGTGTTGCGGTTGTGGTAGACGAACACCGGCCCTACGCCTTGGCCTTCGTCGCGCCGGTCGTGATCAGCACTGCCCGGTTGGGGTCTAGGCACTTCACGCCGTAGAGCGTGTCGATGCTGATCACGTCCTGCTTCTTGCTGATGTCGTAGTCCATGACCACCCTCAACCCGAAGCCGCGGTAGCTCTCGACGTGCGCGTTGGCAGCACCTTGCGGCATCACCAAGGGGCGCGTAACCAGGGCAAACGCCGTCTTATGGAACGCGACGCCGATCTCGTGGTCCGGCAGAACCGTGCCGACCGGGTCGGCCGGCTTGAACTCGGGCACCTTGATGTTCTGGGTCTGATAGCCATCGAAACCGAAGACCCTCCGACCCAAGTGGGCCTCGCGCAGACCCTCGGTGTCACCCCTCGCGTCGGCCCTGTGGAACAGCTCATCGCTCAGCCAGAGCGCTTCCTGCTCCGGGCCGACCACGATGTACCTGTCCGTCGCCGGAACGTTGCGCTGGTTGAGCACACGCCTCGACGCAATGGCCACGCGCGGGTTGGCGTACTTGAACGGCGCAGGGTCGGCGTTGAGACCAACCTTCTGCACGACGTCGTTCCGCAGCGACAGGATGTCCCTGTCGATCTTCTGGGCGATCGCCTCACACGC
>NZ_BAAAZP010000283.1:0-10199 GCF_039536965.1 Nonomuraea antimicrobica
CGCCCCCGCCGACGTCGGTCCCGCTGAAGAGCCCTCGGCCGCGACGGCACCATCTGCACCGGACGCCGCACCTGCGCCGGACGGCACGGCCACGTCCAAGCGCCGCAGGCGCAGCCCGCGGCCCTTAGGCGGAAGGAAGAAGGCGGCCCCGGCTGAGCAGTCCGCCCCGGAGGGCGAGGCTTCTGCCCCCACGGAAGAGGGCGAGCCCGGGCCGGAGGCCACGACCACCGGAGAGGATGAGCCGTCCCCCGAGGGCGAGCTCACCCCGGAGATCGAACCCGTATCAGGAGCCGACCTCAACCCGGAGTCCGCACTGGAGACCCCGACCGAACCCGAGTCCGAGGCAGCACCCGAAGAGAAGCTGGAGCCAGAGGGCGCACCCGCCTCCGAGGCCGAACCGGAGACGGTGAACCTACCTGAGGCCGAGGACGAGCCGACCGCCGACGCGGAAACCGAACCCGTACCCGATTCCGAAGCGGAGCCCAACGTCGAGCCCGAGCCGGAGGCAGCAGATGGAGCGGAGCCTGAGCCGGAGGGCGCGGCCGGAGCAGGGCCGGAGCCGTCGGGCGAGCCCGAGCCGGAGTCGGAGGCGGTTTCCGAGCCGAAGCCCAAGAGGCGCAGGCCCGCGAGGAGGAAGGACGCGCCGCCGCCCGTGCACTTCCGAGTGGTGCGGGAGAAGTTCGCCCAGGCTGTGTCGTGGGTCGCCCGGTGTCTGCCGCAGAGCCCGATGGTGCCGGCGCTTGCCGGAATCCGTCTCGACCTCGCCGGCGGCAAGCTGAAGCTGTCGGCGTATGACTACGAGTCCTCGGCTGAGGTGACCATCGACGTGGCAGCCGAGCGCCCTGCGGAACTGCTCCTGCCCGGGCAGCTCCTCGCCGAGATCACGAAGGCTCTCGCCGACTACGAGGTGTACGGCAGCATCGACGGAGCCAAGGTCTCTCTCTCGTGCGGAGACGCCCACTTCACGTTGACGAGCATGCCGGTTGAGGACTACCCCGACCTGCCTGAGATGCCGCCCCCTGCAGGCCGGGTCTCGGGCCACTTCTTCGGTGCCGCCGTCGGTCAGACGGTCGTCGCGGTGGGGAAGGACGAGACGCTGGCCATGCTTACCGGCCTGCGCATGGAGATCGAAGGCGATTCGGTGACCATGGCCGCGACCGACCGCTTCCGCCTGGCCGTCAGTCAGCTGACCTGGCGGGCGGCGGCACCAGATGTCGCCACCGCGGTGGTGGTCCCGGGGCGGCTGCTCGCCTCCGCGGCCAAGAGCTTCGCCGCCGTCGATGACGTGGAGATCGGGGTGACCCTCGACGCTGAGCACGGCGGACAGCTGCTGGGCATGTCAGGCGGAGGCCGTCGCACGACCGTTCGGCTCCTCGAACCGGAGTACCCCCAGTACCGGAACTTCGTGCCGACCGAGTTCCTGCACGAAGCGGATCTGAATACCGAGCAGCTCCTGGCGGCGGTCAAGCGGGTGACGCTGGTTATCGGTCGCGGGTCGCCGGTACGGCTGAACTTCCACAAGGACAACAGCCTGATGGTGGTGGCCGATGACGGCGACTCGCACGCCTTCGAGAAGCTGCCGGTGGGGTGGCCGAAGGACACCTTCTCGATCGCATTCAACTACGAGCTGCTGGTGGAGGGTTTGTCGGCCATCAAGTGTCCGGTGACGCGGTTCCGGATGACGAATTCGACGTCCCCCGCCGTGCTCGTCGGAGTCGTCCCGGAGGAGAAGGACGGCGAGATACCGGAAGAGGTCATGGACAGGTACACCTACCTGATCATGCCGATGCGACTGGCGTGACCGCCGGATGATGCCCGCCCGGCAGCGACCGGGCGGGCATCATCCTCAGACATTTTCGCAGGTAAAACGTGCAAATCCACTGTACGTCAAGATCGTAAAAAGTTATGATGATGATATCAACAACAACACAAACCACCCCACCAAGGAGGCAGCCATGACCACCGCTCCGACCACCGAAAGCCAGGAGACCGCCCCGCAGCAGGAGAAGGCGAAGGGCGCCGGCAAGATCGTCGCCCGAACCATCCCCGTCTCCGCGATCTTCCCCGACCCGGAGCAGCCGCGCGAGCACTTCGACGAGGACAAGCTGAACGAACTCGCCGCCTCCATGAGGAAGCTCGGCCAGCTCGAATCGATCGCCGTGCGCCCCGGGCCGGCGAACACCTACCTCCTCATCGCGGGCGAGCGCCGCTGGCGGGCCGCCCAGATCGCCGGCATCACCAAGCTGCGCGCCAACGTCCACCTCGGCGTCGCCGACGGCGACCCGATGACCCTCGCCAAGCAGGTCGCCGAGAACGTCGCGCGAGCCGACATGACCCCGATGGAGGAGGCCAAGGCGTTCCAGCGCCTGGTCGACGCCGGGTACTCGATAGAAGAGGTCGCCGAGATGTGCGGCAAGTCCCCGGCGTACGTCGGCTGGCGCATCGACCTGCTCCAGCTCGCCCCCGCCGTCCAGGAAGCCATGGCCAAGGGGCATCTGCCGGTGAACCTCGCCTGGTACGTCGCCAAGCTCGCCCACGACAACCAGGTGAGATTCCTGTCCAGGTGGGTGCGAGGCGACTTCCCAGCCGCACGGGACGCCGAAGCCTTCGCTCAAGCATGCGCGGCCGAAGAGAAGCGGCAGGGGGAGCAGGGCGCCATGTTCGTCCTCGCCGACGCCGATGAGGCGGCCCAGGCGCTCGCCGACGACGGCCAGGAGCCCCTGTTCGCCGACCTTTCGAACGACGAGCAGGAACGCATCACGGTGGAGCGCAAGAAGCTCCTCGGCAAGATCGACCGGATGTCCGAGATCGGGACCGTCCTGTCCGAGATCGCCACCATGGAGCCCGGCGAACTGGCCCTGCTCCTGGCGGGAGCTCCCGGCGGGCTCGCCGCTCAGCGCCAGCGCATCACCCACCTGCAGAGCCTGGCCGTCAAGGCCAATAAGTCCCTGCGTGACGCGCAGATGGCAGCGGCCGTCCGTGCGGGCGGCACGCAGGCCACGCCCGAGGCCGCCATGGAGGCCACGCAGGACTCTGCCGTGATCAACCACGCCTAGAACGCTATCACTATCATAAGAAACATCGGGGGCGACATGGTCGCCCCCGATGTGCCAGGAAGGAGGGGGCGGTGAGGACCGTCACGCTGACACGCCGCTTCTATCGCGTCACCTACCTCAACATCACCTGGACTCTGCCCGCCGACCCGGTCGGCAACGCCCGCGTGGCGAGCATGCTCCGCGCCGCCCGCGGCTGGTCCTTGCCCATCACCGTCACACCGTTCACCGTCCACCAGGCTGCACCCGCCTGCGCCTGGTGCTGTGCACGGCCCCGCGCCCTCGTCTGGGCCGGAACCGTTCGCCGCGACAGCCCTTGGTGCGACTCTCCGCAATGCCAGAGCGCACGACAGCGACGCGCGGCCGGCTCGACGTCCGCGCGAGGAAGGGAGATCCCGATGATGAACGTGGAGCCCGGCTACACCGTGGCCTACGACCTGGCCCAGGTCATCGCCCTGGCCGAGTTGGCGGTGGCGGCCGAGCCGGCCGCCGCCATGGAAATCTCGCTGGACGGCAGCCGCTTGCGGTTCAACGCGGGCCCGAAGACGATTCTCGCCGCCCTCGGAGGCGAAGGCCGCACGATCGGTACACGGATGACTCTGACGTTCAAGTCCCGCGCTCCCGTCATCAGCGTCGAGAGCAAGAACGACATCAGCGACCTGGACTTCATGCGTCAATGCTTCGCCGAGGGCGGCAAAAGGCTGTACCTGACGAGGAGCCATGGCCAGCGGTCGGGATGGCTGCCGACGTGCAACCCGACGCTGGACCAGCGGAGGCCGCCGTACGACATGCCCGAACGGTACAAGGTGGCGTGCCACACCAGCCCTGGCCCCTGGCACCTGCTCGACCTGGAGACCGGCCTGGCCTACCGGACCAAGCCAGGCCAGGCCGCGTTGCAGGGCTCGCGCAGCGAGATGGAGGCTCTGGCCGAGCGGCTGAACGCGTCCTGACGTTCCGCCTTTGACCATGCGGGGCGGCCTGTCGCAGCCAGGCTGCCCCGCGCCCTCCGGCATATCAAAGACGCCACATCTTGCGATCTGGATATGAAATGCGACGTCTGTCCCCCGACTCTCCGGCTCACCGAAAGGCGCCGCCATGCCCGCAGACCAGCCCGCCTCTAAAGGCCCTCAGCCGAGCACCGGCCAGAAGCCCCTGGCCTGCGTTCCGCGCAATACACGAGGGGGCAGGCCATGAGCAGGCAGGTAAACCGCATCCAGGGCACGCTGTTCGACCTCCCCAAGGTCGGGCTGGCGACAGAGCGCCCGAGCAAGTTGCTCATGCGCAACTCTCGGCTGAGACGAGACCCGGAACGTATCTGGAACTGGACGCTACCCGCCTTGGCGGCCGTGCTGCCGTCGGGCCGGAAGATCGTGACGTGTCCGTCCGCGTCCACCTGCGCCGACATCTGCTACGCCCTCTTCGGGACGTACCGCTTCCGCAACGTACTCGAGCGACACGTGGCCAACCTCCGCTTCGTCGTGGAGGACCTCGAAGGGTGGGAGCAGTCGATGCGCGCAGAACTCGCCTCGCGGCGCTTCCGCCACGCGGCGGTGCGCATCCACGACGCCGGCGACTTCTTCACCGACAGCTACCTTGCGGCCTGGCTGCGGATTATCGCCGCCCGACCCGAGACGTTCTTCTACGCCTACACGAAGGAGGTGAGCAGATTCAAACGGATGGTAGAGCCGCAGCCACCGCCCAACCTGGCCTGGGTCTATTCCCTGGGCGGCAAGCACGACGCCCTGCTGGACCCGGCCACCGACCGGGTCGCTGACGTGTTTCCCACCGAAGCGGCGATCAGCCAGGCCGGCTGGCACTCGCAGGCGACCTCCGACCTGCTGGCCGTGCAGGGCCCGAGCCCAGTCGGGATGTCCGTCAACCGGATTCCGACGGCCGTGCGCCTCCTGGGCAACCGCACGCTGGGCCAGATGCAGCAGGAGAGTGACCGCCGCAAGCGCGCGCTCAGGGCTTCACGGAGAGGAGAACCGCGATGAGTGAGCCCGCGCCTGCTCATGACGACCACATCCGCGTCGCCATCACCCATGCCGATCAGCCTGTGGGCGGGAACTGTCGCGTCGCTGTCCGGAACATCACCGCCCGGGCTCGGCGTGCAGGTGAAGGGAGTCGGCCGTCCGCGCCGAACGACGATGATGAACCGACGCGCGGCTCTCGGTACAGGTCGTACTGCAAGGGGTGCGGCCACGCGGGGCCGCTTCAAGAGGATGAGAATCGTGCGGTGGAGGACGGCTGTGATCATGCCTTCCCCGGATGGCGCTCGATGCCGGTCGTGGTGCATCGGCCCCACACCGACAAGCCGCAGCCGCTCGCCCGCTGGAAGGAGGGGGTCCGCGCGGTGTACCCGGCTGAGTGGCTGGACCGGCAGGGGCCCGTACGTGAACTGCGCCACGGCCTGGGGAGCCGGCATGTGCCCGGCCTCGCGCCAGGCGGCGGCTATCTGATGGCGGTGATGCGGCCGGCCCCGGGTGGGCCGATGCGCTTGCCTGCGATCCAGACGTCGCTGTTCTAGCGACACACCAAGCGAAGCCGCACACCAACAGCCTGACCTGCGAAAACGATCGTTTTCAGGCGCGATCACATTGCTATCAAGATCATAAAAAGTTATGATGATGATGTAAACAAAAAGCCCCAAAACTACTGAAGGAGCCCCGCATGTCCGCCACCGCCACCGCCCTCCGCGAGCAGGCCGCCCGCGACGACCAGGCCGCGTACGACTCCTTTGAGCGTTGCGGCACCGACGGCGCGCTGAGCCAGTGGGCCCACAGCCAGAACGCCCAGGAGGCCCGCCTGCAGGCCACCATCACCGAGGCCGACGGAGTCGCCCTTTTTCCCGCCTTGTTCGACCTCAACGGCAACCTGGTGCGCGCCAAGCTCATGCACGGCCAGTGGGGCGCCTACTTCGCACTCCTCGACGAGGGCGGCCGGATCACCGGCCAGTGGTTCACCCCCTCCAAGTCGAGCGACGCCCGCCGCGCCCGCGCCGCCGACGCCGCCCGCACCGTCGGCGACCTCAAGGGCGGCTACATCGGCTACGTGAAGGCCCCGGCCAAGGCCGAACTGCGCGGCGGCAACGTCGCCACCGTCACCGCCGTCGCCGTCCGCACCGACGGCGGCTACTCCCCGGACGTCGAGATCGTCGACAACGGCCAGCACAGCGAGTACGGCGAGACGCTCGGCCGCTGGTACGCCATCAGCGGCGGCCTCATCTGATCTTCCCCACTCTGACCCCGGGGCCGCCCGCCCCGGGGGCTATTTCCCATGCCCTCAAGGAGGCACACCCCATGACCGCCGCCGACCGCGCGCAGATCACCGCCACCGTGAACGCCGCAGTGCAAGCCGCGACCGCCAACATCGACGCCTACGTCAAGGAGGCGTTGCGCCTGCTCGACACCTTCCACAACGGCGCACTGGCCTCGCCGGACGACCTGCCCCTCGTCCTGGCCCTCCACATCGACCGGATCCGTGACATGGCGCTGCAGGCCATCAACCCCGCCAACGCGGCGAACCGGTCGGACACGTGGACCAACCTGGCCATGCGCACTGAGCCGGTGTTCATTGCGCCCGTCGCCACCCTGGCCGCCTGCGCCGCGTTCCTCGCCGGCGACGCCAAGCACGGCACCGGAGCCCTGGAGACGGCCCTCATCTGCGACCCCGGCTACCGGCTCGCTCACCTGATGCAAGGGATGCTGCGAACCGGCTCGCTCCACGCCGACTTCGACGTGTCCGATCTCCCGTTACCTGACGTCCAGCCGCGCCGCACCTGGGCGATCCCGCTGCTCCGCCGCGCCGACCTGCACCGCCAGCTGACCGCGACAGGCCCTGCCGCAATCGCCGGACACGACCTGGGCACCGCCCGAGCCGCCGTCGCGCGGGCCGCGCATGCTGGCGGCCTCGCCGTCACCTTCACCACCACCGACTCCGCCCACTACGAGCGGGACGGGAAGGCGCTGACCATCACCTACGGCCACGACGGCGGCCTCGCGCACGCGTTCTGGATCCACACCAGATCCCAGCCCGGCCGTCGGCTCGACTCGCTGCCCGATGTCCTGGCCGCTCTCACTGCGTTGGCGTCGGGCCCGGACGACATGCCGCCCGCCTGACCCTCTCGCCCTCGGGGCGGCTGTCCGCCCCGAGGACACCACCACACGGAAGGAACCGAACATGCTCAAGTTCCTGTTCGACGTGCCCACCACGGCGACCGTCGAGCTACCGGCCGAAAGCGAGCACGCGGCCAACGAGATCATCGACGCCTACAAGGGAGCGCGCTTCAAGACCCACGCCATCGACGGCGTGACCGATGGCTACCGGCAGGTCCAGCTCATCGAGCTGAGCACGGACGGGCCCGCCACCCTGGTCGCCTGCTGGTGGCACACCGACACGGTTCCCACGGCGAACCAAGGCGGGCCCCAGCCCTCAGCGAGGGTCGTACTTCCGCACACCGTACGGGCCAACCTCACGGAGCGACTGGCCGCCTGGGACCGCGCTGCCGACGGCACGAGCAGCGATAGCGAGCACGCCACCGCGGCCGCGCTGGCCGAGGATGTTCGCACCCTGCTGCAGCAGGCGGAAGGCGGGGCGAAGTGAAGATCCCCGACGATGTGCTCGCCGTACTGGCAGACCCGCGCGTGGTCATCGTCGGCGATCGCGTGCAGATCCCGTTCGAGCTGGACAGGCCGCTATACGAGCATGTGGACCGCATCCTGCGGATGGCCGGCGCCAGGTGGGACGGCCGTAAGAAGGTCCGCGCCCACGTGTTCGACCACCAGACCGAGGAGTTCATGCTCCAGGTGATCGCATCGGCCGAGTTCCCGTCACGGTACGAGCAGGGCTGGTACCCGAGCCCGCCCGCCGTGGTCGAGCAGGTCCTGGAGCACGCCGGCATCAGCGACCGGCGCCCGGGACTGACCGTGCTGGAGCCGTCCGCCGGCACCGGCTGCATCGCCGGGCCAGCCGCCGCCCGCGGCGCCGTGGTCGACGTCGTCGAGATCGACGCCCGCCGCATCGAAGTGCTGCGCCGCCACGACTTCGCCCGACGTGTCATCCACGGCGACTTCCTGGCCGATGTGCACCCGCTCGACTACCCGGAAGGGTTCAGCCGAGTGGTCATGAACCCGCCGTTCGACAGCGCGATCGCGCATGTGAAGCACGCTCTGGGCTTCCTCGGCGACGACGCCGTCCTGGTGGCCGTCATGCCCGAGTACGTGCTCTGGCGTAGCGACCTCGTGACCAAGAAGTTCCGGTGGCACGTGAAGGCCAACGACGGCGAGTTCGTGTCGCTGCCCCGGGATGCGTTCACACCGTCCGGTGTCACCGTCCACTCCGTTCTCGCGATCGTGCCGACCGGCCACGAAGGGTGCACCGTCCGCAACCACAGCTGGCACCGCAGCCACCCCAAGCAGCAGTACGAGCTGTTCGCCATCTGAAGGAAGGAACCTCACCCGTGATCCGCATCGCGCACAGCCGCACAGAAGGCGAGACGAAGTGATGGCCCGGCGACGCCGCCAGGCCGGCCCGGACTCGCGCCAGTTCGACCTGTTCACGCTCGCACCTCCAGCGACGGCCCCTTCGCTGCCCACGCCCACGCCGGCGACAACGACGCGGCTGCCCACGCCACCCACGGCCCCGCGGCCCACACCCGCCGGGGGAGCGGCACCGCAGTCCCAGCCCAGCCCTCCCCTGGTCGATGGCGACCGCAAGTACAAGCTGACCCGCCGCTCAGCCGGCGACATCGCCGAGCGGGCCGCCGAGACGTGGCACCGGCGGCGCGTCGGCGACAATCTCGCCATCCCCCTGGGCATCGTCGCGGGCCTGGCGCTGCTGGGGCAGACCGGTACAGACGGCACCGACACGACCACCTTCGTTCTCGGCCTCCGCAAGCGAGAACTGCTGAAGTTCCACCAGCGCATATGGGGCTACGCATGGATCCGGCACCCCTACCTGGTGGAGATCGCCAGACCGATCCATGAGTGGCTCAACGAGGAAAAGGAGCCGCCAGCGAAGGTGATCGACACCGTGCACGCAGTCACCCACGCCGCGCTCAGCAGCGGGCTGCTTGCCATCACCGGAGACCCCAACCCCGTGATGCGCTGCGAGGCCGATCTCCTGGGGATGCTACTGAGCCGGTTGCGGTCGGAGGGAGCGCGCCTCGCGCTCGCTGAGATCCACACCCCACCCGACATGGCCGACCTGATCGCCCGCATCGTGTTTGACTGTGGCGACGAGCTGAAGCCAGGCCAGTGGATCGACGAGCCGACCGCCGGCACCGGCGGCCTGCTGCGCTCGACCGCGCTGCTCATGCGCATGCGAGGCCATGACCCGCACCAATTCGGATGGTCGATGGGAGAGATCGACCCGATCGCCGCCGCGTGCGCAGCCGTGAACGCGATCGTGTGGGACCTCGGCGGCAACGTCCTCATCCACGTCGGCGACACCCTGGCCATCGGCAACGGCCCGTCTCGCGCCTACGCGCACCGCAAGGCAGTGGAAGCCCACCACAAGGAGCTGGTGAAAGACGCCACGACGGCGGCCCGCTTCATGGTCGCCTTCCGCAAGCTGATGACGATCGTAGGCGAGGTGGAGGAGTCCTCCCATCAACGGCCACGCCGACCAGATCCTGCAGGCCACCTTGGAGCGGCTGTGCAGGCGCACATCGTCCGATCCTGACCGAAGGAGAGAGCCACCGCCAAAATCGATGAACCCGGCCCGTCATCGTTGTTATCAGTAAAGTAAGAGAATATGATCAAGATATGAAATATGCCCTCGCTACGTGCACCTACCAGGAGTTCATCCCCAGCATGGGCCACGCCGTCCGCACTACGGTCGGCGCACCCCGCGGCCCGCTCGGGTACACCCTGGCCGGCAACGCCACGCTCCTCGCCCCCACCCGCAAGATGCTCGGCCTGACCCATGACGCGTACAAGCCGCTCTACCTGCGGCACCTGGAGACCGCCGGCATTGAGGCGATCCTGGCCGAACTCGAGGAGATCGCCGCCGACCTCGATCCGGTGCGACCCCTGGTGCTGCTGTGCTTCGACCGGCTGGACCGGCCGGGGGCCTGGTGCCACCGGCAGATGGCTGCGGCCTGGTTGAAGGAGCGTGCAGGTATCGAGGTGCCCGAGCTCGGCGCCG
>NZ_BAAAZP010000284.1:0-1079 GCF_039536965.1 Nonomuraea antimicrobica
GCGGCGAAGCTGGTCTTCGGTTGGGCACGGGCGTTGCGCCAGCGGATGTAGCCACCGATCGCTGCGTTCTGCTCGTCATGAGTGCGGTGGTCGGTGCCGTTGAGGGCGTAGTAGCGCAGTGCGGCGAACTCGGACTCGATCCAGTTCAACCATGAGCCGTAGGTCGGCAGGAACACCAGCTCGACGTCGTTGTCGGCGGCCCAGGCCCGGATCTGTGGATGCTTGTGCGGTGAGTAGTTGTCCATGATCACATACAGCCTCTGGCCAGGCCACCGTGAGCGCAGCGTCTTGAGGAAGGACAGAAACTCCCGCCACCGCTTACGCAGGCGGATGCGGTAGTACAGCTTGCCGGTGGCCAGATCCAGCGCGGCGATCATGTGCATGACGCCGAAGTAGCGGTTGTAGGTGGCCCGCAGCCGGGCCGGGCTTCCGGCCGGACGCCACCGTTTACCCTTGCGGGGCAGCAGGTTCAACGGGCCGAACTCATCGACGCAGATCACTTTCCCGTTGGCGGGTGGGTGATCGTACAACTCCAGCACCCGCTGCATCTTGGCGATGAAGTGCGGGTCGTTGGACGCCTTCCACGTGGTGGTGGTCTGCCAGCTCACACCGCCCTGACGCAGGATGCGCCGCAGGTGCTCGCGGCTGAGGGCGTCCACCACACCGCGAGCGATGAGGTGTTCGGCCAAGGTGCGCAAACTCCAGGTGGAGTGGCCGGTGATGCCCCATTCGGCGGGGACCGTCCGGGCGATCAGGCAGATGTGCTCGCGTGTCTGCTCACTGATCGCCGGCGGCCGGCCCCCGCTCCATTTTGGGTCCAGCGCGTCGAACCCCCGCTCGTTGAAGGCATGGATGACATCACGCACGTAATCCTCACCGACCTGCATCAACGAGGTGATGTCCGGCACGCTCTGACCTTGCCCCGACATCATCACCACGATCGCCCGGCGCAGCTTGACCGGGTCCTTCGCAGTCCGGGTGATGCGCTGGATCTTCCGGCCCTCCTCCATCGACAAGGGCCGGACGAACACATCCGGTGGACGAGCCACGACTACCTCCCAGCTTTCAGAGACAGCCAG
>NZ_BAAAZP010000285.1:0-1422 GCF_039536965.1 Nonomuraea antimicrobica
GAAATAGTACCTGAAACCGTGTGCCTACAAGCCGTAGGAGCGTAGTCGTTCTTCGGGACGGCTGTGATGTGACTGCGTGCCTTTTGAAGAATGAGCCTGCGAGTTATGGTGTGTGGCGAGGTTAACCTGTGTGGGGGAGCCGTAGCGAAAGCGAGTCTGAATAGGGCGTTTGAGTCGCATGCTGTAGACCCGAAGCGGAGTGATCTACGCATGGGCAGGTTGAAGCTCAGGTAAGACTGGGTGGAGGACCGAACCCACCAGGGTTGAAAACCTGGGGGATGATCTGTGTGTAGGGGTGAAAGGCCAATCAAACTCCGTGATAGCTGGTTCTCCCCGAAATGCATTTAGGTGCAGCGTTGCGTGTTTCTTGCCGGAGGTAGAGCACTGGATGGCCGATGGGCCCGACAAGGTTACTGACGTCAGCCAAACTCCGAATGCCGGTAAGTGAGAGCGTGGCAGTGAGACTGCGGGCGATAAGGTTCGTAGTCGAGAGGGAAACAGCCCAGATCACCGACTAAGGCCCCTAAGCGTGTGCTAAGTGGGAAAGGATGTGGAGTCGCAGTGACAACCAGGAGGTTGGCTTAGAAGCAGCCACCCTTGAAAGAGTGCGTAATAGCTCACTGGTCAAGTGATTCTGCGCCGACAATGTAGCGGGGCTCAAGTACACCGCCGAAGTCGTGGCACTGGCAGCATTTTTGTTGTTGGTGGGTAGGGGAGCGTCGTGCATCCGGTGAAGCCGTCGAGTGATCGTATGGTGGAGGGTGTGCGAGTGAGAATGCAGGCATGAGTAGCGAATCGAGGGTGGGAAACCCTCGCGCCGGATGACCAAGGGTTCCTGGGGCAGGTTAATCCGCCCAGGGTAAGTCGGGGCCTAAGGCGAGGCCGACAGGCGTAGTCGATGGATAACGGGTTGATATTCCCGTACCCGCTTCAATGCGCCCATATCGAACCCTCTGATACTAAGAGTCCTTAAGTCAGTTGCTTCTTCGGAAGTGATGTAGACCGAACGCTCGGCCTGATGGGGTAGTAGGTAAGCGATGGGGTGACGCAGGAAGGTAGTCCAGCCCAGGCGATGGTTGTCCTGGGGTAAGCATGTAGGGAGTGGGGTAGGCAAATCCGCCTCACGTTAATCCTGAGATGTGATGCCGAGCCGATTGTGGTGAAGTGGATGATCCTATGCTGCCGAGAAAAGCCTCTAGTGAGTGTTGTGGCGGCCCGTACCCTAAACCGACTCAGGTGGTCAGGTAGAGAATACTAAGGCGATCGGGTGAACTGTGGTTAAGGAACTCGGCAAATTGCCCCCGTAACTTCGGGAGAAGGGGGGCCTCTGCTGGTGATGGCACGTGCTGCCGGAGCTGGTGGGGGTCGCAGTGGCCAGGGGGAAGCGACTGTTTACTAAAAACACAGGTCCGTGCGAAGTCG
>NZ_BAAAZP010000286.1:0-1293 GCF_039536965.1 Nonomuraea antimicrobica
GAAGATCCCATGACCAGCCAGGCGCCCACCCCAGAAACGTCGGCACAGCGCGTCAGCCACGGCGACACGATGGACGCCTTCGCCGGGTACGCGGCCGCGATGGAACAGGACGACGCGAGGATCATCGGCTACCTGGTCTTGTATTCGGTCTTCGAGTCCGAGGTGACCCGCAACGACCTGCACAAGTGGTTCTTAGCGCTCGGGCTGGACGACGCGTACCTGCCGCCCCCGATCCGCGAGCATGACGCGTTCGAGCGGGTCACCGGTACGGCCGGCGTGCGGGCCACGTACCGGCTCGACGAGGCCTCGGCCCGGCGCCGAGTGCCCGGGCAGAAGACGCCGGACGTGAAGGTCACCGAGGCCACGCTGATGATCCGCCACGTGTCCCGCGACAACCTGAAGGTCGTGCGGCACATGGTCCGGGAAGTGCGCGACGAAAGCCGGAACCGCCTGGAGTACGCACCCCGGATGGCGGAGGTCGTGTTCTGGCGTGACCCGCTGGGCACCGGCGAGCCAGGCCGGGGCGTCCTGCAGGTGACCCCGGACGAGGCCGAGATCGGCAAGTTGTCGCCAGCTGAGCAGGAGCGGGTGCGGGAGACCCTAACCAAGGTGGAAGCGACGTACGAGCGGTACTGCCGCTACTACAGCTCCGACCGGCTGCGCACGGTCGTTCGCTCCTACGTCGAAGGGTTGAACTCCGTCATGGTCCGCAGCGGCGGGGGTGTGTATTTCGTGCACAAGATGCACGCCGACCGGCTGGTGAGTCTGCGGGGTCTGGTGAAGCACTTCGGCGAGGGCAGCCAACTGGCGCGCGTCCCGCTCCCCGACCAGGAGGAGATGCGCGAGATGGTCGTCGCTGCGCTCACCACGCAGGCGCGCGAGGACCTGGAGAAGCTCGCCCTCGACATCAACAAGGCCCAGGCCGGCGGCGCGTCCGAGGCGCAGGTTCAGACCCTGTACCGGCGGTTCCGCGCTCTGCAGGACTCCGCGGCCGAGCACGCCGAGCTGCTGTCCACCAGCCTCGACGACACCCAAGCAGCTCTGCAGCTCGTCAACGCCCAGGTCGTCACCCTGCTGTCCAACGCTGGGTGACCTGGCCAACGCCGGGTGGCAGGGCGCCGCCCTGCCACCCGGCACAGATTGACACCCGTGACCTGGATGATCAGCTCGCGTCCGTAACCGACACCGAGGGAGCATGCAATGACAACCGAACCCGCTGCAGCACCGCCCGCCGACCTCATCGACATCGTCAAGAACGCCGGTCCGTACGGCAGCCTGTGGACGTCGTCCGCC
>NZ_BAAAZP010000287.1:0-666 GCF_039536965.1 Nonomuraea antimicrobica
CCAGTACGCCTTCCTGATCCCTTCCTGCGTAGCCGTGCTGGCGACGCCAAGCCGCTCGTACAGCTCGCCGGCGCGCGGCCGCGTGCGGCATCATCAGCTTCTCGTGCGGCAGCAGCGGCCTGGTCTTGCTCACACGCTTGGCTCCGAGCACGCCGGAACTTGTCCAGGTCGTACACGATCTCCCAGATCTCGAGGACGATCCCCTCCTGGATTTCGCAGGATCCTCCTGTCCCCCGCGGGTACAGGATGGTCGTCGTGCCGACCGTGTACGGGTTTCCCCGCCAGCCGGTCAGGGTGAGCGGATCATTCATTGGCTGGAGTCTCCTCAATGAGCCGGTAGCCGGTCGCAGTAGGGCGCATGCGGTTGATCGCGATGCGGACGCGGTGGCCGGTGCGAATGGATCCCTCTCGCGGGGTGAGCACGGTGCAGTACGCGAATCGGTCGTCCACCTCATCCACGCGGACGGTTCTGCCACTGCATCGCTTGTCGTTGTCGGCCCACACCTGGAACGGGTGAACCGTCGCGTGGGTCGTCATCGGCTGGCCTTTCGCGCGGCTGGGCGGCGGGCCTCGTACCGGTCGAGGTAGTCACGGCCAGCGTCGGTTAGCCGCACCTTCCACACACCTGTCTCCGGGTACTCGATGGCGATCAGCCGGTGCATGGAC
>NZ_BAAAZP010000288.1:0-571 GCF_039536965.1 Nonomuraea antimicrobica
TCACGGCATGATGGCCGATCGTGTTACTGCGCTTGGCCTACCTCACGATGACGACCACGTTCTCGTTCCTGGGGTTGCTACTCCGAACCAATCGGGACAAGGAGATCGAAATCTTGGTGTTACGGCACCAGTTGATGGTGCTGCAGCGGCAGGCGGCCAAGCCCGTGTTCATGCCGACTGATCGCTTCCTCCTCGCTGGGCTACTTCACCGCCTGCCAACGGACAAGCTCCGGCACCTTGTGCTGCTGGTCCGACCGGACACCATCCTGCGATGGCACCGTGATCTGCTGCGGCGCCGTCACGCCGCAGCCAGCGTGCCTCGCGGGCGTGGACGCCCGCCTACCGTCCGGTCCGTACAACTGCTGGTGTTGCGACTGGCACGGGAGAACGCCTCATGGGGCTACCGGCGCATTCACGGTGAGCTGGTCGCGCTCGGTATCAAGGTCGCCGCCTCTACGGTGTGGGAGATCCTCAAAGCGCACGGTATCAACCCGTCTCCCGAGCGGTCCGCCACGACCTGGGCCGCGTTCCTGCGCAGCCAGGCAGATGCCTTGCTGGCGTGCGACTTCTT
>NZ_BAAAZP010000289.1:0-570 GCF_039536965.1 Nonomuraea antimicrobica
GTTCGTAGGCCAGGAGGAGCAGAGCGCGGATCGGCCAGCTCACGGGCGGGTCGAACGGGGTCCGATTGTCCTGGCCGCACAGTTCGCCGACGTGGGCAGTGGCGGCTTCCAGGCAGGTGGCGAGGTCGTCGCACAGGTCTCCGGCCGGCTCCCACCAGGCCCGGCCCGCCCGGTTGGTGAGGTAGGTGTACGCCTGGTAGGCGGTCCCGCCGAGGAACGGACGGTGCGGGGCCGACAGGATGACGATGGTGGGCGTGGCGTCTTCGGGGGCGGGACGCAGGACGTAGCGGATGTGGATGTCGAGGGCTCGACCGCCACGTTTCTTGATCCGCATCAGGCGCCCGCCTCCTCGATGAGGTGGCAGTGCGCGATCTCGACCTGGTCAGCGTGGCCGACGCGCAGGTTGATGATGCCGCTGGTGTCGAGGCACTCCGCGCGCCCCTCGTGGATGGGACGGATGTACGGGCTATCCCAGTCGGGCTCTCGCTTGGGCATGTGATTTCTCCTTGAGGGGATGGGCCCGCCCCAGATCTGGGGCGGGCATGATCGTAAGCGATGCCGCTTACGGAG
>NZ_BAAAZP010000290.1:0-543 GCF_039536965.1 Nonomuraea antimicrobica
GGGATGCCGCTTCCCATCGGAAATCAGGAGTGGCCGCCGCCGCACATCAAGCGCGAGCTACAGCTATACGAGCAGTGGGGAGCGTGGTACGCGGGCGACCCTGACCAACTCGCGCGGGTGTACGGCGCTGGCCAGGTGCACGGCATCGGGCTCGACCCGAAGGGGTGGGACCGGCCGCAGAAGGGTGTGACCGGGTTCGTGAACCGGGTCAGCCGCTGGTTCTGGGGAAGTCCGACGCCGGCCGGGCAGGTGCGCAGTACCAAGCTTCACATTCCGATCGCGGGCGATATCGCATCCACCAGCGCTGACTTGCTGTTCTCTGAACCTCCAACCCTCAAGGTGCCGGGCAAAACGTCGCAGAAGCGCATGGACAAGATCATGCATGATGCGGCCGTGTACGGCGCGCTCCTCGAGGCCGCGGAGATCGGCAGCGCGTACGGCGGCAGCTACATCCGGGTCGGCTGGGACGTCGAGATGTACGACCACCCGGTGCTCAGCGTTCTTCCGCCCGACAGTGCCATCCCGGAGTTCAGGTACGGCAGG
>NZ_BAAAZP010000291.1:0-746 GCF_039536965.1 Nonomuraea antimicrobica
CTCCCGGTAGTCGCCTTGGGCGGGCTCGTGGTTCTCGATGTAGTACGGGTCGCCCGCGTGGTCGAGGTGTCTGCGCTCGTAGCCGTCGAGCGACTTTGGGATCTTGCGCAGCTCCGCCTCGGCCGTCTTGATCCGGCGTGCGATCACGGCCGGGGTCGCGGAGCGACGCAGTTGGTTGCCGACCGCGTTCGCCCGGCGGGCCACTTCCTGCGCCTGGTCGTTCTCGTCGATGCTCTTGCGCATCGCCTGGTCCATCCGCTTCCGGTCGGCGCGGGCGCCCCGCTCAGAGTGGTGCCCGACCAGAATGGGCTGGCCAGCCGCGAACCGCTCGCTGATTTGGTGGGCACGGTTGTGCGCGGCCGATGCCGCGCCAGCGTGCCGGTCGGCCTTGGCCTCCAGAGCGTCGCGGCGGTCTTCGAGCCGGTCGGCCTTGTCAGCGAGGACCTCCGCCCGGTCGCGGTGCTCATCGTCGATCTCGACGACAACCTCGAACCCTGCCTTGCGCAGGGCCTCGGCCGCCGCGTTGATCGCCCACCGATCGGCCACCCGGTCGCGGGAGTTGCGCAGCCCGAGCATCCGAAGCGAGGGGAAGTAGCGGAAGCCGCCGCCCTCCCACTTCTTCACGATCTCGAACACGCCGTCGCCCTTGCGAGTGCCGTAGATGAGCGTGCCGTCTTCGTGGGTGTGCTTGATCGTGATCACTGCTCGGTGCCCTCGTCTTCGTCCTCGTCGAGGTCGCCCGGGCC
>NZ_BAAAZP010000292.1:0-920 GCF_039536965.1 Nonomuraea antimicrobica
TGATCGCCGCCTACCAGCGGGCTTCGAAGGCGGAGCTGGACAACCCGCTCGCGCTGCTGACTGGGGCAGCCGCGGCCCGGGAGTTACCCGTGCTGGAGTCCGGGGCGGATGAGGACGGCGCGTGGGTGGCGCTCGCCCGGCGGCCCGAGACGCCCGCGTGGGGGCCCGACGGGACATCTCCGCTGCTCGTCATCCTGGCGCGAGAGGAGGACCTCGGTTGGTGGGAGGCCGGGCCTGGCTCCTGGAAGTGGCACATGAGGCCCGACCTTCCCGCCGGTGTATCTGTGCCGGCCTACACCACCCCGTACGCGAACGTCGTCGCCCCGCCGCCGTCGGTGGAGGTCGCGGCTGAGGTGTTCGGCTTTGCCGCGCAGGTGCTGGCTGGGACCCTGACGATCAAGCCGTAGCCGGGTCAGACGGCTCTTCAGCTTGCTTCTTCCTCGCCCTCTACTTCCCCCTCGTCTCGCCTTGATCCGCAGGTCACAGGTCCGCTCAGCGGGCATTGTGACCTGCGGATATACCTCTGGGCTTAGCCAGACACCCATTGATATCAAAATAGTTAGAAACTATGATTATGATATGCATCCATCGCTCCTCTCCCCCTCACCGGAGGCCACGGCCATGACCACCACCGCATACGCCCCCACCGCATACGCCCCCACCGGCCACACCCTTCCTGTGGGCCGCACCTGCGAGACCAGCGCCATCTACGCGGTGCGCACCCCGCAGCACTTGGAGACCGTCCTGGGCATCGCCGCCCGCGACGACTTCCACTACGCGACCACCAACCCGTTCGACCAGGAGACCGCCGACTTCTTCACCCTCCGCGAGCGCAACTTCGTCGGCCCGTGCTGGTTCGTCTGGTTCGACACCAGTGGGGAGCTGCACGCGACCCGTATCGGCAAGTCCGGCATCATCCG
>NZ_BAAAZP010000293.1:0-18386 GCF_039536965.1 Nonomuraea antimicrobica
GGTCGTGCGACCGGCGGCGCCCCCTTCTTTTTCGCCTTGTTTGGCGCCGATCCGTTCCGCCATCTCTTCCCCGTGCGGTAGTTGATGCCGATGATCCGGCACGCCTCTTGGCTGCTGAACCCTTGATCCATAAGGCGGAAGTATTCCTCCCGCTCACGGGTCAGCTTCCGCCGCCCCTGAGGGGTCCGGATCTTGCGGATCTCGAACTCCATCGCACTCCCCAACCTGGGGTGTTGCGACGACCGCTAGAACGGAAGGGGAGGGCGGGGGCGCTTTGTGCTGTTGTGCAAGGTCTATCCGTCCGATTCGGCATGCACGCCAAGCTTCGCTCCGAGCGCTGTCGGCTTTCCCGGTACTACCAGCTCCACGAGCTCGAGGAGATCGTCTCACTGGCCGATCTGCGTGAGATGGAGGAAGACGCTGGCGAGGAGACGGCTTGACGGCATTGCCCTGCTTCGGGGGGAGCTGGCATGCTCGCGATCATGACGATACGAGGCGATCAAGGCGGATGGGCTCCTGAGAGCGACACGGGCGGCTGGGCGCCGTCAAGCGTAGGCGGAGGCGTACGCACCCACATGGGCGGCGTGCGGCGTCACACGGGCGGCTGGTAGCCCCCACAAGGTGGCGTTGTCGGCGGCCGGACAGCAACCCCACGCCACTCCAGCGAACAGGGCCAGGACCGTGCTGGTCCTGGACTTTCCTCACAGCCGCCGCGGCTGCGAATCCGCCGCACCATGCAGGGATCCCGACCGCATCGCTCGATTGATGGCCGACGAGCACCCCGCCGGTTTGACCCCGTTACCCCGCCGTGTCGAATCCGCCGAGCAGCCGTCGAACCAGGCGCACAGCCGCGCCACCCACCGCCAGCGCGGGGTGAGCGGTCCGGACGGCACAGAGCCGTAGAAGCCGCCATCAGGAGGAATAGGAGGGGGCATCGTTTCCTCCGCGTTGAGGGATTGCCCTCCGGGGATGATGGGCGGCCACGGGACGGGCTCTCCAGCGGCACCGTCCCATGGCCGCGCCGCCCGGTTCGGGCCTGTGCCGGGCGGCTGCCGTGGTTGGAGTGCGGGGTTCGCAACCACGGCCGGAGTGGTCCTCCTACGTGGGTGCGCGGTTCGGAGTCACGCAGGGTCGCTCTGGAGCGTGGTCATGTCGAGCAGGGCGCGCAAACTGACCTCCCCTTGACGGGCTGCGGCAGTGAGGGCATCCAGGTGAGCTGCTGGGAGATTTCCGGCGCCGAATCCCGACGCGGCGAGCACGCCGGCGACTTCTTGGTTCTGCTGCGGGGTCATACGGGAGCGCATTTCGTGGTGCCTCAACACGTCTCGGGCAGCGTACGCGTCCGAGCAGGCCACGCCGATGACAGCGGACCGCAGGTCGGCGTCGTATGCTGTGGGCTGGTCGGCAGTCAGGTCGAGCGCGCTCAGGCCGAGTCGAGCCCGGAACGCCGCGGTCATCGGTTCCGGCTCGGCGACCAGCGCGAGTGCTTCCTGCACCGCATGTTCCAGTTCGTCCTGTGACGGCGTCAACGTCGTCGGCTGGCAGTAGATGCGCAAGATGGCGGCGACGGCGTTCTCCCAGGGCTCGGCGGGAACGCTGGAGGCGATCATGTCGGCGGCTTGCTGGTGGAGGTCCTGTTCCACCAGCGACATGATCGTGATCTGTCGGCCGTCGAGAAGCCGCTGGCCGACGCCGCGGTGCGCGGCCATGGATTCGGCTGCCTCTGTCCAACGGCCAAGGCTGGCGAGAGCTCTGGCGCCGTCGACCAGCAGGGTGACCCACAGCTCCGTACAGATCTTGCGGTGGTCTGCGCCGGTCTGGATCAGTGGCGACAGGTCAACATCGTGATCATGGACGATGGTGGCGCCGCGCTGCTGGGCGGCCCGGTACAACTGCTGCAGTACTGCGAAGGCGCCCCCGCCGTCACCCTCGCGGATCAGGAGTCGGGCGATGTTCACCAACGGCATCAGCGACATCACGGCGATGTCTTGGTTGAGGCTGCCGGCTTCGGCGAAGACCTTGTGCTGCCGCCAGCACAGTTCGGCGGCCAGGTCGGGCATCCCGCTGTCGGAGGCGATGAGCGCGGCGAAGTTGAGGACTCCGCTGGCGCGGGCCACTCGCTGGGAGTGGTCCGCGCCAGGCATTTCGACGGTCAGCGCGGTGAGCTCTGCAATGCGCCTGTCCAGGGGAAGCCCAGGAGCCTTGGGCCGGCAAACGAGCGGGATACGACGGGCGATCGCAGGGTTCATCACGCTGTTCCCTTCTACGGCCAGTCGACGACGAGTCGGCTGTTGGACTTGTCGATGATGAAGCGCCCGTCAGCGGCCTTCAGCAGGTCGCGGTGGGCGTCCGTGGCCATCCGGAAACCGGGGGCGGGGGCGTCGTTGCCGTAGTCGCGGGCCCACTCCTGGATCGCGGCGACGACCTGATCGGCGAGGGAGGCGGCGCGCGGACCATGACCGATGACACCGATCTCCCAGAACCGGCCCGCGGCGTCATCGCCCTCGCGGACGGTCAGGTAGGCCAGGCTGTCGCCGTCGAGCGCCGCCATGGAACCCCACCCGAAGTGCGGGGTGAACCCGGGCCGCTGGCCAGGCATCCGGGACAGGCCGTTGGGCAGGACACACGCCAGCCACAGGTAGACCCACTCCCAGGCCGAGCCCTGCCGGAACTTCACGCCGGTGTAGAGCTTGTGGGAGGGCTCGTCAAGGACGGCCCTGATCGCCTCCCGGTCGACGAGCTGCTCGCTGTAGGTCTCTAGCTGGACGTTGCCCTCCCCGGCCATGGAGATCGTGGTGCGGACGTCGTCGCAGATACCCTTGCGCATCGGGACGAACGTGGCCATCTCGCAGGAGACGGCCTTCCAGGTCTCGCCGTCGCGCTCGAAAGCGAAGGAGCGGGAGATGCTGCCGCGAATCCGCATCGGGATGACCACGCGGCCGTCTGGGGCCAGTTGCTCCAGGGCGGTGAGAGGGATGTCGCCGGCGCCCACGGTGAACTGGATCCGGTCGTACGGGGCATGCTCGGGGAGCCCGGCCGCGCCATCAGCCAGCAGCGCGGTCACGTTCGATACGCCGGCGGCCTCCAGGTGCTTGCTGGCGATGTTGACGAGGTCGGTGTCGACATCCACGGTCCAGACGTGGCCGCCGGGGGACACGAGCCGCGCGAGGATCGCGGCGTTGTAGCCGGTAGCTGCTCCGGCTTCCAAGATCTTGTGGCCGGGCTGTGCGCCCAGCTGCTCCAGTTGGGTGGCGACGACCGACGGCGCGGAGATGCAAGAGATCATCTCGCCGCCGGTGTCGTGCTTGATCGGCACGGCGTCGTTAACGTAGGCGGCCTCGACGTCGGCGTCGGGGATGAACCGGTGACGCTCGACTTCCCGGAAGGCGTCGATGATGGCGGCGGTGCGCAGATGCCCGGATTCGGTGAACTGGTCCACCAGGGCGTTGCGCAGGTCAGTGGGGTCGCTGGTAGTGATGGTGCTCTCCATTCTCTCGAAGGTAGGGGTCGCCGGTGTGGACTGGCCGGTAGACACGGGGGTCGGTTCGTCGTCTCCGAAGGAGACGTGCCAGCCCAGCCAGGCTGCGGCGGCCTGCTCGGCCACGGGTACGGCGGCGCGGTTGAAAGCGAAGATCGCATGGTGGGCGAGGACAGCGCGCAGACCTCGCCGGAGTTGCCCGCTGGCCGCGAACCTGGCCAGGCAACGGCCGGCTTCCTCGAAAGCGGCGACGCGTTCGAGCCAGCCGGGTTCCGTAGTGTCCCGCTTGGCGGCGTCGGCGTTCATGAGGCGCCGCATGGCGGCGATAGCCCCGGCCCGGGGGGACATCTCAGGCGGGTTGATCGCCGGGCGGAGGTTGCCGACCTTCGCCCACACGTCGCCGATCTCGAACGGGTCGAGCCCGGCCGCGCGGTTCATGGTGGAGATCAGCAGGATGCACCGCTCGCGGGCGTGCGGGCTGCCGGTTTCGGCCAAGGCCGCGGGGCTGTCGGCGCACCACACCTCATGGGCCAGGTCCATGCCCAGTGGGCCGCCGAAGGCGTCGGTCTCAGGCTCGTAGATGCCGTCAACCCAACCGGCCGCGAGCCCGTCGGTGACGAGCTGGTCAAGCAGATCGGCGGCGGGCCGGTCGGTGCGCAGCCGGAGCTTGCCCTCTTTGCGCAGGAAGTGGAAACGCCGACCGGTCAGCGCGGCCGCGAGTGCGGCTGCGGCTTTCGGGGTCACGCCGGCATCGCCGGGAAAGCGGACGGTGGCTGGCCACCATTCTCGCTCGTCGGGAAGCGGCAGGTTCTCGTCGGAGTTCATTGTTCTCGTGTTCGCTCCTGCTCGGTCGAAGGGTCGGGTACGGCGGGTCAGTGGATGAGCAAGGCGCGGGTCCAGCCGGTCATGTTGGAGCCCTCCAACGCCAGGACCGCCCCGGCCCGCCCTTCCAGAAACCCGGGCTTGACCAGCTCGGCGATCCCGGCGACCAGCCGCTGGCGGGTCTGCCAGATGGGGTCGGCGAACCGGTCGGGGGTGGGGCTGTCGGCTGCGATGGCGGTCGCGACGGTCAGCAGCCCGGCCCAGCCGTGGCAGAGGGAGGCATCGGTGACCCGGTCCAGGCGGGCCGGGTCGGTGAGGGCGGCGAGGGCGAGTTCCTCGGCCTTCTGCCTGCGGGCGTCGTCGCCAAGCGCGAGCGCGGCCAACTGGAGAGTGCGGGCGATGCCGAGGTCCCCGTAGCACCAGGAGGGGCGCAGGGGTGGCGCCTGCTGCGGCTCGTCGGCGAGCAGGTGGCCCAGGGCAATCCAGTAGAAGCCGCCGAACTCCTCCAGCCAGGTCACGAACGTCTCGATCGCGTCGATCTGGCCCTCCACCAGGATGTCGTGGCGGGTGGCGAGGGAGAGCAGCGCCAGCGGGCCGGCGATGCCGTGTGCCACACCGTTGTTCGCGTGGCCACCGGCGATCTCCTGATGCCCGGGGCTGTCCGGCGACCACCATCCGGGCAAAACTCGGGCATCAACTTCAGCTGGTACTGCCAGCGTCACCAGGTGGGTCAGCACCTCGTGGAGCAGCGGCGGCGGCCAGCCTGCGCGGGCGAGCAACAGCGCCCCCAGCCCGGTGAGTCCCCGGATGAGATCGAACTCCGCCAGCGTCGGAAGCTGCGCCGACTCTCGCCGCTGGCGGGCCGCGGCGAGCCGAGCGTGCACGACCCGGTCGACGGCTGCTTGAACGGTACGGTCGGCGCTCCCGGCGCGGCCAAGCACGAACTCCAGGGCCGGGGCACCGTGGAAGAGGCAGGCGTTGGAGCCGGTGCTGACGCCGCCGGCGACTGCCTCGGCGAGTAGGGGCCGCGCTGCGTCGAGGTTGCCGCGCTCGATGTGGAGCAGTGCCCTCCCGAGCACGCCCTCGGCCAGGGCCTGCGTCCTGGGCGGGCTCATCGGCCTGCCCTCACGGAGACGACAATGCTGTGGGCTCGCCCGCCGATCCACCCATCCGCGTCCGGCGGTGGCGCGTCGTAGAGCACCGTGACGGGGGAGCCGCCCAGATGTGTGCGGAGCACGTCCAGGTCCATCTCCCTGGTGAGGTTCAGCGGGAGACGCTGATCGTCCATGGCCAGGAGCACACGCTCCGGCACACCCGCCCGGCAACGCCAGGCGTGCAGGTGCTCGCCCCACTCCTCCAGGCGTGCCGAACGGCCGGGCAGCGTGCGGGCGCGAAGCTGCCAGCGCGCGGCAACCAGGATGCTGCGCCGGTAGTGCAGCGCCGGGGTGAACGGCAGCGTCCACGCGGCGCCCCAGTCGAACCAGGTCACCTGCGGAGTCGCGGCGCGGCTGATTTCGGCCAGGAACCGGACCAGCGGCGGGGTGTAGTTGTTCCACACGAAGTTGATCGCTGTCGGCGCGAGCAGTTCGAGGCGCTGCCCGGTGGCGGCCACCGCGAGGTAGAGGTGGCTGCCGCGCAGACCCACGACCAGATCAGCCGGGAAGAGCACCTTGTCGTCGCTGCCCCGGAACTCGCCGACGCTGACCAGCTCCGGCAGGACCTGCGGGGTGCGGGTGAGCAGGTCGGCCTCGACGCGGGAGGGGTGGAACGACAACTGCGCCAATTCCGCCACGGGATCGACCGTGGGAAGAGTCGCCTGGTCGGCAGGGGCTTGGGGGAACAGGTGCCGGAAGCGTCCCGTCATCGTGCCGGCCGCCCTGGAGACGGTATGAACGCGGACGCGGAAGTTGCCCTGGTCGAGCGCCGGGAGCGATCGGGCTTGGACCTGTGCGCACACCTCGAAGTGCGGGGCCAGGGTGGTGGGCGGTTGGTCGGCGGCGGCCTCCAGCTCCTCGAGGAGCGTCTCGGACAGGATCACCGTCTGGCGGCGTTCGACGGCGGCGGTCCCGGCGAGTTCCAGCAGCAGCCGGCCGCGTCGCGACATCGGCCGCGGCGGCTCGGCCACCGAGCCGAACCCGCCAGGCAGGCCCAACCCGTTGTCGGGGTCGACGAGCTGCTCCAGGCCGACCTCGGCGCCGTCTCCCCACCGGGCGGCGAACTGCTCGGTGTAGCGCCGCCATGCCTCGGTTCCGGCTGGGTGGGGCGCGAGCCTGGCGAGCGCGGTTGCCGCGGTTTCCAGCTCGGCCGCGACCGTCTCCGGCAGCCGCACCTCGGCGTCCAGCAGTACGTCCACGGACGCCTCCCGCTCGCGGGCATCCAAGGTGCCGGCGGGAAGGTCGGCGGCCGGGTCGACGATCGTGGCGGGGGCACGCAGCGCCGACCGCAGCAGGCTATGGCGCAGCAGCTCCGCGAGGAACGCCGCCTGGCGGTGCTCGTCCGCCTGCGGGAACTCCGCCGCGAGTTTGCCCGCGAGCGCCGCATGCCGGATGGGTGACTTGGCCGCCTGGAGCACGAGCGCCAGCGCGGGAGTCAGCGCGAGGGAGAACTCCGACGCGCCCTCGGACGGCACGAAGACGCGGCCGTCACGCACGTACGCCAAGTTGTTGACGCACACCTCGATATCCGCCATCGAGGCGGCGTCCGACTCCCGCGCCGTGATCGCCTCGTCCAGCGCCCGGGGGTTGGCTCGGGCGACGATCTTGTGCTCCTCCCCGACAAGCACGGCGGATGTCTCGCCGAAGTCGATCAGACAGACGCCCGCGAACAGGCCGAACGGCGTGGACCGGTGCTCGTACCTGATGGCGTATCGGGCGACCGCGAGCGCGGCGCGACGCGCCCGGCGGGCGTTCGACGACCGTCCGTCCAGGACTGCCTCCACCTGGCGGGCAAGATCCCGGCTGGCATTGGAGACCGTACGGCGGAAGGTGTCATCGGCCCATATCGGGCCGAGCCAGGAACGCCACTGCTCTGTGGGCGTTCCGGGCCCTGGCCATGGCGGCAGAGCGGGGGCGGAAAGGTTCACCGCCGCGCGCAGCATCCCGGTGCCGGTGCGCCGGTACAGGATCCGCCGTGACCGTGTCATCACGCACACTCCGTTACTGAGGGAGAGGGGAGCGCGGGCCCGGGTGGGCCCGCGCCGCGCGGGCTAGGAGGTCGTGCAGGCGCTCGGGCAGGAGCTGCCGCAGTTGTCGCCGGTGCCGCACAACAGCACCGTCTCGGCCGCCGGGGTGTTCTCGATGAACGTGATGTCGAGGTCGAACGGGTCAGACGTCGCTCCCGCGTCGACCGCGGCGGTCTGCTCGATGGTGGAAGTGCTCATGTCCTGCTCCTTGTCCTGTGTTGGGTTCCTGACGTGGGTCGCATAAGTACTACATACTTCATAGTTCGCGCAGCCTAGAGGACACCGAGTAAGTAGTACGTACTATCGGTAGGGTGAGAGCCGTGACGAGCACGGCAAGCTACCGCCAGGTGGCCGATACCATCCGCCGATTTATCCACGACGGCACCTATCCGCGCGGCTCGCTGCTGCCTAACGAAGACACCCTTGCTGACGAGCTCGGCGTCCACCGGGCCACAGTCAACAAGGCGTTGAAGATCCTCAAGGCCGAGGGGCTCGTCTACGTGCATATGGGCGTCGGCACCTACGTCCACAAGCTGCCGCCCATCTTGCGCAATGCAGCCGTACGGCACAGCCGCGCCCACCGAGAACGCGGCGGAGCGCGCGGATCGTTGGCCAGCGAACTCGAACAGCTTGGCTACAGCCTGGACAACCAGACCACCATCGGCCCCGGCCGGCCGCCCGCCGAAGTCGCCGAGGTCCTGGGCGTTGACCCCGACAACGACAGCGTCATCATCCGAGCCCGGCGCATGTACGCGGAGGGCGTGCCCATCCAGATCGTCACCACCTACATCCCCCGCTCGATCGCGGAGGGCACCCCGATGGCGGAACGTGACCCGGGTGTGGGCGGGATCAGCAGCCGCCTGGCCGAACTCGGCCACGCCCAGGTCGACATCCAAGAAGACGTTGATGTCCGGCCACCCACGGACGAAGAAGCGCGGTTCTTGCGCATGACGCCCGACCAGCGGGTCTACGAAATCTTCCATATGGGACTGACCCGTGACGACCAGCCGGTGAAGGTCAACCTCTATGTCCTGCCGACCTATCAGTGGAAGCTGCGCTACCGCTACAGCGCGGACCCGGACTGATCTGGTGGCCCGATAGAGCATCAGGTGGTGCCTCTCTCGTCGGCGGAATTCCTCCGCGGAGTCGATGTGGTGGCAGATCAGTCGTTGCGCGGCTCGGCGCGTGGGGGGGGAATGCCCGGACAGGTTCAGGGCGAAGGGCCGCGTCGTGGGGACAGGTCGGGGCTCCACGAGTCGGACCTCCTGGGTCGCCGTTGGGTAGTGCGCGGTGTCCAGGAGCCGGGGGGGTGTGCCGAGGTCTCCCCGCGGCGTGGTGCGAGTGCGCGGCCGTACGTCGCCTCCTCGCCACATCGCAGCGAGTGCGCGCCGTGCCGGCTTCTGAAGGACCTCTTCCCAGCACTGGCGCAACTGCGTCCCCATCCACCGCCAGCAGGGTCGCAGCTCGGCGTCCGCCAGGTCATCCGGCAGCCAGCACACGAAGCCGCTGCCGTCAGGCGCCGGAGGGGCGATCATCGTGGGCCCCTCCCGTGCTGGGTTGCTGTGGCGGACCGGCCGTGGGGCGGTTGCTTCTCAGCCGTTCCACGGCGGGCGCCCCGGACCGGGCCTTGCCGGGGTGGCTGCTGCGGGCCATGACCGGGGCCTGGCTCGCAGAGGGAAAGGGCCGACACGGGGTTCCTCCTTCAGGCTGTTCGGGTGGTGGCGCGGAACAGGTGGACGAGGTGCTGCTGCCGGGACAGCGCGGGGGCCAACGTGTGGCAGTCCGGCGCGCGGACGACCTTGATCACTCCCAGCGCGCGCATGGGTTCGGTGATCGGGAAGCGCGGGAGGGCTCCCCACACCTCGGCGCCGTTTTCCCGACCGCGCATGATGTCCCAGCCTGGGAAGTCGCGGCGAAGGGCGTGGAGCTGTAGGTGGGCAAGCGTGGTCGGGTTGTCTCGGCTCATATGTGATCACCGTTGTGCTCGTGGCTCGGCTTGTACGCGGTTGGCCGTGGGACGGTAGGTGAGCAAGCGGGGGTGCCGCCCCACGGCCTCTTCGCCCTAGCAGAGGGGAGAGAGTGCCGGGCGAAGGCGCGGCGGATCCGAGACGGGGTAACTCGTGGGTTCGCCGCATGGGGAGGGATATGGCTGGTGAAGCGGTGAGGGAGGCGAGCAGACGGCCATCTAGAACCGTCTCCCTCAGTCCCGGCCGATGGTTCGACGGCGGACGGCCGGACGTTGGAGCTCGCAGCCCGCAACGGACAGGTGCTCCGTGCGGGCTGCGAGTTGTAAGCGGCGCGGACCACGACGGTGCTTCGATTCTGGACTTGGATCCGCGCCGGCGTGCGCGGTCGGCCATGGATGAGCCGCCCTCGACCGGCCGCGCCAAGACGCGGCGTAGCATCCCCGACTGCGCTCGGGTTCGCCTGTCTCGCCACGTCTCGCCTTATCACCGGGCGCCCCCGCGGGGACCGGGAAGACCTTCCACGAGGGACGGTTGCCGCGTCGCCGATGCCAGAGCAGTCGGCGACTGCCACAGCGCGTGCGCTTCGCTGCTCATGCGCCGCAGCAACTCCTCGGGATAAGTGGCCTCGACAATGAGCCCGGGCGGCGGGCAATGACCCCGATAGAAGGCCACGAGCCGGCGGTTTCGGCGGGAGTACATCAGCCACCAGTCGGGCAGGCGCCGCCGCCAGTGCATGACGAACGCTTCCGCCACAGCGTCGGCGGCGGCATCGGCGTCGCGGGCCAGCATGGGAAACTCCTTGTCGGTGTGGATGGTCGGGGCTCAGGCCAGGCGATGGTGATCGGTCAGGGGGTTGGACCTGCCTCGTAGGGTTGGCAGGCTCGCGCCTGCGGGTACTGCTTGCCAGGTGCGGGGTGAGGGCGGCCGTTGAACCGGACGGGTTGACCCTTGGGCAGCGCGGTGTAGCCGTCGGCCAGATCTCGGGCGGCGATGAACCATCGCGTTCCGTCGTTCTCGGTGATGAACCCGTGGCCAGTGGGATTCCAGCGGTTGACGGTGCCGTACCGGTAGCCGTCTGCAGCGGGCCGACCGCCGACGTTGCGACCACCCCCGGCCTTGGACACGAACGGGTAGGTGAGCCGGTAGTCCTCCGTCAGGCCGGAGACCAGCAGGTCATTCCACGACGGCGCATAGTCGGCTTCGTCCGTCAGGCCGGACTCGGTGCTGATCTCGCCGCGGGACCCATCGGACTGGACGTACTCGTCACAGATGCTCGGCACGATGACGGTGATCCTGCGCTGCTGTAGATAGCTCACGAGCGGAGCCAGATGCGCATCCGGGGCGATCAGGGCGACGATGTCCAAGGACGCGGCGACCGCCCTGTCGAAGGTGACCAGGGCCAGGGTGACATCGGCGCCCATCTGCTTGCGGGCATGTTTTCGAGGGGAAAGGACGGCATCGTGGCGGGTGATCTCCTCCCCTTCCAGGATCCGGTCCCATTCCTGCGTGGAGCCGCGGGGTATCCATCTGCCGTCATCGACTCCTGGGTGGGTCAACTCGGGGGGACGGCCCAGCACGTAGTGGGTTTCGGTCAGGGTGACCGCGTTCAGGGGATGGCCGAGATCACGATGTACGTACCAGCGCAGGATGTCGTGCACCCCGCCGAACGCCAGGCCGGCTTTCCACGGGGAGTCGGTGGCCATGTATTGCCACAGGCGGCCGAACCAGCCGCCGTCGTAGAAGACGCCAAGCCGGATGCTCGTCGTGGTCATCGGATACTCCATTGAGGGGTTGGCGGGTGAAGACGCGGGCCGGGCGTTGGCGGCCGACAGGGTTGAACGCCCGGCCCGCGTCAGAGTGCGGTGCGGCGGGCGCGTGGACAGCCGGGCCGCCCGCACGCGACGTGGCAGCACAGCGCGCGATGGAACGCGCTGCTCCGGCTCCCGCGGATTGCCACGCCACGATCATTTGTGGTGTCCTCGTGTCGGCCGGTCAGAGTTTGGACAGCTGGAAGGCCAGCCAAGCCCTGCCCGCGTCGGCCAGACGCACGTGCGTGTCGTGACGCTGGACAGGTCCGTTGCGGGCCTCATACAGGTGAGACAGCGTCCATAACGCCATAAGCCCAGCCACTTGCACGGCGGACGCCTCTCGCCATGCGGGTATCGCCGACAGCAACGCTCCGGCCTGTTCGGGGCTGTGCCCCTCCGAGATGAGCGAAGGCGCCAGCAGAGCGGCGTCGATCCACGGCAGCCCACAGGCCGCCTCGTACCAGCCCACCACGTAGACGAACCCGCTCTTGACCAGCAGCTTGCGGTGATTGAGGCGGCAATGCAGCAGAGCGTCGTCTTCGCAGAGCCGCTCCATGTCGAACCGCTCCAGTGCCGCATCGTAGAGATCGAAAGCGTCCAGCTCAGCCTCAGGGGCGAGCAGGTGCCGCCCCTTGGCCCAGAGACCGTTGGCATACTCGGTCACGGGCCGGCCTCTGCCCACGGTGGCCGTCTGGCTGAGCCGTGCCAGCGCATCCATGACCAGGGGTAGGTCGGTTGAATCGGGCCGCAGATCGGCATAGCGCGTGTGATCATTGATGAGTTCGAACGCCGACACATGCCAGTGATCGACGTCGAGGTCCCATAGCAGCCGCGGCGCGGGAGCCCCTTGGGGCAGATGCCGGGCAGCCCACCGTTCCCGCCTGTGCAACTCCGCGGCCGGACTGCTGGTCGGGACGGCCCTGATGAACACGTCGTCGATGGCCGCGTACACGCGGGCGGCGAGCCCTGGCGTGGTGCCTTCGACGATCTCGGCTCGTTTGACGGAGCCGACCTGCTCCTCTATGGCGGCTCGCACGCTGAGGGGAAGGTTGTTGTCCCAGTCGTCCAGGCGATCGTGCATGGAAAGCCTCCGATGTTGATGAACTTCCTTAAGTTGGGCGGTCGCGGCGGTCACGGCTTTCGTCCAACCGCGCACAGGCCGAATCGGTCATGGGCTCCCGCAATGATCATGTCTTCGGTCGGTCGCCACTGGTCCAGATAGACGAGCCCAGGCTCGATCAGCTCGAAGCCGTCGAAGAACCGCTGGATCTGCGCCGTCGTTCGCGGCACAACCGGAGCACTGGCCTTTCGGTGCGCGTACTTTTCGGCACCTGCCCGCGCGATACCGTCCGGGTCGTCCCACAGATGGGACAAGATCAGATAGCTTCCCGGCGCTATCCGGTCCCGGATGGTCTCCACCAGCCGATCCGGGCCGTCCTCGTCGGTCAGCAGGTGCAGCATGGCCACCAGGAGGATCGCGACCGGCTGAGCGAGGTCCAGGTGAGCACGTAGATCGGGGTGGTCCAGGATGTCCTTCGGATCACGCAGGTCGCCCTCGATCGCGATCACGTCAGTCCTGATCCCGGCCAAGAGGGCGCGGGCGTGGTTTAGCACGATCGGATCGTTATCGATGTACGCCACGCGCGCGTCCGGGTTGATCCGCTGCGCCACCTCGTGCACGTTCGGCGACGTGGGGATGCCGGTGCCCAGATCGACGAATTGCCGGATGCCTGCCTCGACGACAGCTTCCGTCGCTCGAACCAGGAAGTTTCGATTCGCCCGTGCTGTGGCGCGAGCGTTCGGAGCCACCTTCAAGACCTGCTCGGCCAGCTCCCGATCGGCGGCGAAATTGTCCTTGCCGCCGAGGAAGTAGTCGTACACCCGGGCGATGCTGGGCGTGTTCGGGTCCACCCCCGACGGGGGCGATGCCGTGCGGTCACCGGTCATTGGGGGCCTCGCGCAGTTTGTGCGGACTTTGCGGTCGGTTGTGAACGTGTCGTTCTGCTCGTCGAGACGGGCATCGAGCGCTCGGTGATCCGTGGGGACGTCGGAACGCGGTGGGGCCGAGTCGGCGGCCGGACCGACGGACGTGCCGGGGCCACCTGCGGCATCTGACGGCCCAACCCCAGACGGCGCCGGGCGGCCATCCGCGCCCGCACCTGCGCGACTGTCGGCTGATCCCAGCCGTGATGCCGGCGGTGCGCCAGGGACGCGCCGTCATGGGCGTACGGGGCATTTCCGCACCACCTGCACCCAAGAGGCATCGGGGGGTGATCTGCGTGCCAGCGGATCCGGATGGCTCTAGGCTTCTGCACGGGTCAGGACCTCGATTCCTGATCAAGGCCCCGGATCCCCCGGTGTTCGCGCACCGGGCCGGGGCCGCCTTTATGGCGAGGGCGCCGAAACAGGAGCCCATGGGGGTAGCGTTTCCAATGCGGGAAGTCATGGTCTAGGGGTGGACTGTCCGCAAGGTGTCCGCTGCGTTGCGGACACACAGCGGACATGGCAGGGAGCACCGCATGGGCATGGAACCGTTCGGTGAGGCGCTTCGACGCCTACGCCTGCGCACCGGTATGTCCATCCGCGAGGTAGCCCGCCTGGCCAACTGCGGCAAGAGCCACATCTCTGATCTCGAAAATGGACGACGCTCGCCGAGCTTGGCGGTCGCATCAGCACTCGACAGGGCACTCGGAGCAAATGGTGGGCTCCTGGGGCTGGCTGACCGCAGACCGGTTGCGATTGTCTGGCCAGAGGCCAGCGTGGACGTGCTACCGCCCGTCGATGCCATCTTGGCTGATGCTCGCCGTTACGTGGACGGGTCCATCGTTGAGGAGTTGCGGAACCAGCTCGAAGCGAGCAAGGCCGATGACGGCACCCTCGGCCCAGCAGCTGCGCTGCCGAAAGTGCTGGGCGTGCTGGCGGCCGTTCAGCATGCGGTCCGTGAAGTGAAGCCTCAGGCTCGGCGGCAACTGTTGGCTGTGGGAGCCGAGGGCGCGGAGTTCGTCGGCTGGTTATACCGTGACCTCCGCGATCTGCCCCCGGCGACGTACTGGTACGACCGGGCAATCGAATGGGCGCAGGAAGCCGACGACAGTGCCATGCAGGGCTACGTACTACTGCGCAAATCCCAACTTGCCTATGACCGGCACGATGCGCTGAAGGTACTTACCCTGGCTGAAGCGGCGCGGCGCATCTCCCCCCGACTCCCGCCCGGGGTCCGAGCCGAAGCAACGCAGCAGGAGGCTTTGGGCCTGGCCATGCTCGGCGAGCCGCTGCGCCAGGTTAAGGAGAAGCTCGACGAAGCCCGCAAGTTGCTCTCGGATGCAGCCAAGGAGCCCGGTACGCTTGGCAGCTCCTTCACTGATCACACTTTGCTGCTACGCAGCAGCGCGTGCTTCACCGAGGCCGGCAAGCCTGCCAAGGCAGCCGAGATACTCGAGGAGATCATCGCCAACAGCAGTCTGTCCTTTCGCGATGTCGGCTATTTCCAGGCCCGTCGCTCAGCCGCCTTGGCCTTGATCGGGGAACCAGACGAGGCTGCCATCCTGGGCCTGAAAGCAGCGCGCGTCGCCCGAGCCACCCGCTCGCGGCGGACGACCACTGTCCTGACCGACATGCTTGAGACCCTGGACCGCTGGCGCCGCCGACCGCATGTGCGCGCTCTGCACGACTTTTTAGCTGAGCGAGGTGCCGGCTAAGCCTCTTCCTGCAGCCATTCGGCCACGGCCTGAATCACTGACGCCTGCCAGATCTGGCTCTGAGGGTTGAGGTATTGCGGGTCATCATGGACGGCGAAACCGTGCTGTGCACCTTCGACCTCCACCAGAGTGCAGGGCGCGGTGAACTGGGGCACGGCCGCGTGCGTGGACTCGATCGGCACGAGGGTGTCCTTGGTGCCGTGCACGATGAGCGTCGGGGCCTGGATTGCCTCCAGGACCGCGTGCGGCTGCAACCAGAAGACTTCGTTGAGAAGGGGGCGGCCGTGCTTCAGGTGAGGCGTAAAGGCGATGTAGCCCTGCTCGGTGAGTTGTTGTGCGACAGCTTCGTCCAGGTAATCGTCATGCCAGTAGGGGCGGCTGTCTATGGTGCGCTTCTTGTAATCGAACTGGGGGTTGAGCAGTACCAGCCGGGACACTTCTTCGGGTCGATGGGCGGCATAGTAGCCGCAGATCCCGCCACCGAAACTCGCGCCGAGCAGGCTCAGTCTGGTGGCTCCAGTTGAGTCACGGACATGCCGGAGCGCGACGCGGATGTCGTTGAGGATGGTCGAGAGGGTCAGCTCTTCCTGGCGGCCCTCGCTCTCGCCATGGCCGCGCAGGTCGAAGCGCAGGGAAGCCAGACCGGAATCGCTCAACCCGTTTGCCAGCCGCGTGAAGAACCCGCCCTCCTCGCGCGTCACCCCGCCGCCGTGCACCAGGACGACTGCGGAATCTGGTGATTCGCCCGGTGCGACGAGTGTTCCGGCAAGGTGGAGACCGTCGAGGGAGCGGAAGGTGATTTCTTGCGCGATCGAAGTCACGCACAGCAGCATACGGACGACTTTGGTCATGCTGCGAGCTCTCGTCCGCTATGCGCGCAGACTACGTCAGGTAACAGCTGGGGCCTTACGTCGTGGGCGCGTTCACCAGCTCGGCGGCGCGCAGCCATTACCGCCCTCGCCGACCGCCCCCGGGTGCCCGGCACTGCGCCTGACAGGCCCCAGGGTCTGCATCTGTGACGAGGGTGCCGAAGTAGCAGCCCGCAGGGGTAGCGTTGCCAGCACGGGAAGTCATTGTCTAGGGACGGGCTGTCCGCAGGGTGTCCGCAGCACTACGGACGCAGCGGGCACCCAGCGGACGCGGTGAGGGAGCACCTCATGGGCGCAGAATCGTTTGGTCAGACACTTCGACGTCTACGCCTACGTGCTGGGATGTCCATCCGCGATCTCGCCCGCTTGGCCAGCTGCGGCAAGAGCTACATCTCCGATCTCGAACACGGACGAGGCACACCCAGCCTGGCGGTCGCAACCGCTCTTGATAGAGCACTCGGAGCAGGCGGCGAACTGGTGGCCCTCGTGCCGTCCGTCCCCATGTGGCGAGCGCCGATGGGCACGCTCGATGGGCAATTCACAGCCGACGACGAAGAGCGCCTTGTTCTGGCCGCTCGCCGCCCCTCCCGCCTTGACCTAGTCGCCGTTGCCCATCTACGGCATCAGGTTCACCAGCTTGACGATCGGTACGTCTCCGAGCCATCGACGGCGCTCCTGGCGGACGCTGGGCAGTACCTCGCCCAGGTGCGCTTCCTGAGCACACACGCCCCGAGCGGGCGCGTGCGGCGCGAGCTGTCCGCCGTGGAGGCTGAGGCAGCCACACTCATGAGCCAACTCGTTTGGGACGCCTCACAGCGGCGTGATCATGCGACCGCCCACCTCTACCTTGACCAGGCACTACGTGCCGCCCGCCAGTGCTGTGATCCGGTAGCAGAGGGGCTTGCCCTGCTGCGGAAGACGATCGTAGTTCTCTACGGTGAGCAGAACCCGCGCACCGCGCTCACCCTGGCCCAGCAGACGGCGGAGACCACCACGCACGCCAGCGAAGTCCTGCGCGCCCTAGCCCTGCTGCACATGGCCGAGGCACACGCCATGCTCGGCGCGCAGGCTGCCTGCGAAGCGGCGCTCGCCGAAGCCGAGACCTGCTTCGGCCGAGTCGACTCCACCGACGCCGCGATCGATCTCTTCTCGTTCAGCCAGTTCGGTCGTATGGCTGGCTCGTGCTACCTGTTCTTGCAGGATCACCGGCGTGCACAGTCCTTGCTTGAAGACACGGCGCGGGCGCTGGACGACCAATCCAAGGCGCAGGCCATCGTGCTCGGCAATCTAGCGCTAACCGCCATTCGGCAAGGCAATCTGGGTGATGCAGCCGCACGGTTGCACCAAGCCATAGACGTGATCGAGGTCAACTGGGGCGGCGGCGGCTTGAACATCGTGTTCGGAGCCAGTCGCGAACTGCGCTCCTGGCCAGCCGTACCGGTGGTGCAGGACGTGCAAGACCGGCTCTTGAGCCTCATGACCATGAGATAAGGAACGACGGTGGCGGACATCGACCGGGCGAAGCAGGCCGTACGCGAGCGGGTGTGGACGCTCCTGGAGCAGTCAGGCGCGGCCGAGGCGGGGGTACGCGGCTACATCCCGACCTTCAACGGCGCCGACGAAGCCGCCGAGCGGTTGACGACCCTTGCAGCATGGCAGCGCAGCCAGGTCGTGAAGGCCGTACCAGACCAGGCGCAGCTTCCCGTGCGCATGCGTGCGCTCAGGGAAGGCAAGATCGTCTACATGGCTGTGCCGAAGCTGGCCGAGGCGCCGCCGTTCTACCTGCTCGACCCACGGGACCTCCCGGTGTCGGCCTGCGAGGCTGCTGACCGAGCTGTTGCGGCGCGTATCGCCCCGAAAGTTGGTGTGGAGGAGATGAGACCTGTTGACCTCGTGGTCTGTGGCAGCGTGGCGGTGAACCAGGCCGGCGTACGGCTGGGTAAGGGCGCAGGCTACTCCGATATCGAGGTAGCACTGCTGGCAGAGGCGGGCTTGCTAAGCGACGAGACCACCATCGTGACTACGGTCCACGAACTGCAGGTCCTCGATGAGGAACTACCCGAGGACGAGCATGATTTCCACGTAGACCTCATCGTCACGCCGGAGCGAGTCATCGCCTGCACTTCACCGAAGCGCCCAACGGGTTTGTCATGGGAACGCATGAGCCCCGAAAAGATCGCTGCAATCCCTGTTGTGGCAAAACGGGCGTTGAGCCGCGATTCGACGCCACATTGAACCGTGGAAGACGGCGTGCCGGTGGTGTCCGTGGCGCGCGCCGAAGCTCGCGCATCGGCGACGATCCGAAGGGGTGAGTCGTCGTTCAATCCGCAGGGAGTGTTTGTCTCGATCCTAGACAAGGACTCGGGATGCCCCTAGTCTTTGTCTCAAGGCTGGACAAAGATAGGAGTTGAGCTGTGGAGGCCAAGCGGTACCTGAGCAAGGACGACATCGGTCGAACCTTCAACGTCTCCGGCCCGACGGTGGGGAAGTGGCTCATACGCTACGCCGACACTGACCATCCCACCCCTGAGCCGGCCGCATGGATCGGCGACACCCCAGGGTG
>NZ_BAAAZP010000294.1:0-687 GCF_039536965.1 Nonomuraea antimicrobica
GGGCTGCAAGAGAGGGCTGGAGGCTCGTCTGAGGACGAGAACAGGCACGACCTTCGAGATCATGAGGTTCTCGACGCCTAATGATCACCAGAGAAGACCGTGCCTGTCCCCTCATCATCGCCGATCAGTGCTGCCCTTGGCCAACTGGCCGAGCACCGGCCGGCGACCGCCTCCGACTGCCTCACCCTGCTGGAATGCTTCCAACGCCTTCCCGATCCCCGTGATCCGCGTGGCGTCCGACACGCACTGGCGTCATTACTGGCTGGTGCCGCGCGGGCACGGGCGTGAGGAACGCCGCACCCTCAAAGTCGTCACCGTCACCTCCGGGCTGCTGTTTCCCCACGTCATCCAGGCGATGCAGATCAAACGCCAGGTCAGGGATGGCAGCGCGGGCAGACGGCGGACCGTGACCGTCTACGCGATCACCGATCTCCCCGCCTGGCAGGCCTCTCCCGCCGACCTGGCCACCTGGCCACCTGGATCCGCGGTCACTGGAGCATCGAGATCCGGCTCCACTACGTCCGCGACGTGACCTACGCCGAAGATCACAGCCAGGTCCATACCGGCAACGCGCCCCGAGCCATGGCCACCCTGCGCAACCTCGCGATCGGCGCCCTACGCCTGACCGGCGCCGACAACATCGCCCAAGCCATCCGCCACATCTCCCGCGACGCCACCCGCACCCTC
>NZ_BAAAZP010000295.1:0-1438 GCF_039536965.1 Nonomuraea antimicrobica
GTGACGCGGTTGACGCCCAGCTCCTCGGCGAGCTCGACCTCTGTGGGGAGCTTGGAGCCGAGCGGGTAGACGCCGTCCTTGATCTTGTTGCGAAGTTTGCGCGCCACCTCGCGATACAGGCTCTCGTTGCTCGCGGAACTCATGGAGCCACTCTAGTGGTACCACCCGCGCACTAGGTGCTACCTAAGCAAGATCCACATTGACGAACATCATTCAGAGGAGTAGGAAGTACATACACGTTGCGCGATGCAAAAGGGTGTAGCACCACCCGAAGCTCTTTCGCTCAAAAGGAAGCGGCCCCCGGCGTAGCACCACCGGAGGCCGCCGCAGGCAACCACCCAATCGTCCTCGCGAAAAGACACCTGAGGAGGCCAACCTGATGCCCACCATCATGGCATCTCCGTCATTGGCTCGAAATCGACTCGACGCGCCCAGGCTGCGCCTGCTGGCCAGGATCGCCCGCGACCGCCGCGCCTTCGCCGCCCAGGTCGCCGACAAGGGCACGTGCAAGGGCAAGAGCGACGTCGAATGGTACAAGGAGGGCACCACGCTGGCGCAGGCTCGCGGCCTGTGCTCCGGATGCTGGGTTCGCGAAGCGTGCTTCCGGCTCGCCGTGCTCGACGACACCATGGACTTGCTCGCGAATGGTGGCTCCATTCGCAAGGTGATCGGCGTCCGTGGCGGATACACCGCCAGGAGACGTGTCCCGCGCGTCAAGGCTCTTCTCAAGAAGCTGCGTCCTCCCAAGAAGGCGAGGGCGGCAGCATGAACCTCCGCCATCGGGCACCAGACGGCGGACTCTGCCACGTGATCAAAGGCCCGGCGCACGGTCTGGTCCGAACCTTCGACGCGGTGGTGTGGGAGAGCGTCGGCGCTACATGCCCGACAGCCAGTTCACCCGGCCACTTCGATTGCTTCGCATGCGGTGCCACCCGCGTCTCTGGCACGGGCATTGACGCCCGCCTGCACGCCGCGATGTGCAGGCCGCGAAAATAGCGCCCGAAAATGATCGCACCCTCGGATGGAAGTGGATCGGATACTTCGTAAGCGGGTCCGCTGACAAAGCAAGGAGAGCCATCTATGAACACGGTCCTCGACGGGATCGCCTGGGCCGAAGCGCATCCCATCGTTACAGCGGTGATCGGTGCGTTCGGCCTGGTCGTCATCGTCCTGGCCTTCCGCATCGGGCGTCGCATCACGAACCTGATCAGCACGGCGTGGCGCAAGTACGTGACGCCACGCCCGGTCGAGGACGTGCTAACCATCGTCGCCGCGTCCATCGCCACGGGCGTGTCCGCACAGGGCATGTGGCGGTTCTCGGGGGACGTGTTGGGCCTCGACGGGCTGCTCCGGCTGCTGCTGTTCGCGTTCGTCGAAGTCGCCATCGTCACCAGCGCCGTGCGCGCCCGCCGCAACATGCGCGAGAACTTCGCGGCTG
>NZ_BAAAZP010000296.1:0-2387 GCF_039536965.1 Nonomuraea antimicrobica
GTTGACTACTTCTTGGTGAGGCGTCGGCCTGTCCGGGTTCGTGCCTGTTTCATGCGGAAGGATTCGCCTTCGGTGGTCACGACGACGCTGTGGTGCAGGAGCCGGTCGAGCAGGCTGACGGCGGTGGTGTGTTCGGGCAGGAAGCGTCCCCACTGGTCGAAGGGCCAGTGCGAGCCGATGCCGAGCGCGCGGCGTTCGTAGGCGGCGGCAACGAATCGGAACAGCAGTTGCGCGCCGGTGTCGTCCAGTGGGGCGAAGCCGACTTCGTCGATGATCACCAGGTCGTTGCGGAGCAGGTTCTCGATGACGCGGCCGACGGAGTTGTCGGCCAGTCCGCGATAGAGCGTCTCGACCAGGTCGGCGGCGGTGAAGTAGCGCACCTTATGCCCGGCGTGCACGGCCGCGACGCCGAGGGCGATGAGGCTGTGGCTCTTGCCCGTGCCCGCCGGGCCGAGGGCGCAGTAGTTCTCGGTGGCGCGGATCCACTCCAGCGAGGCGAGGTAGTCGAAGGTCGCGCGCGGGATCGAGGACGATCCGACGTCGAACTCCTCGACCGTCTTGATCACCGGGAAGGCGGCGGCCTTCATCCGGGTGCGGACATTGGACTCATCGCGCGCGGCCAACTCGGCCTCCAGCAGGGTGCGCAGGAACTCCTCGGGATTCCAGCGTTGCGTCCTGGCTGTGACCAGCAGTTCGGGTGCCAGGCGGCGCATGGTGGCCAGCTTCAGCCGGCGCAGCCCAGCGTCCAGGTCGCTGGGCAGTGCAGGCGTGGTGGGCGCGGTCATCCGGCCTCTCCCATCCGGTCGATCCGGTCGAGGGCGTAGTCGTCCAGCGACCGCGTCGCCACGGCGGGCAGCGCCATGATCAGTGCATCTCCGGCGGCTGTCGGCTGCGGCGTGCCGGCCCCGGCCGCCAGGACGGAGCGCACGTCCTCGGCCCGCCATCGGCGGAACCGCGTCGCGCGTTCCAGCGCCGCGATCAGCGTGTCATCCCCGTGCGCGGCTTGCAGAGCGGCCAGCTCGACCAGGTCGGCGGCCAGACGAGTGTTGCCGGAGGCGGCCGAGCCGGTCAGCCAGCTCTCGGCGGCCGGGCCGAGCGCAAGGAACGCCTTCTCACTCTCGGTGCGCGCCCGGGCGGCCCTCCGAGGTGCCGGACGTGGACCGCCGTAGTGCTCGTCGCAGATGGCGGCCTCGCCAGGGGCGACCGGCGCGTGGTCGGCGACGATCTCGCCGGTGGCCAGATCGGTGACCAGCAACCGGCCGTCGGCCTCGACGACAGCCACCCTCGCGCCGATGAGGGCGTTGGGCACCGAGTAGCGGGCCGAGCCGAACCGCACACACGACAGCTTGTCCACCTTGCGCGTGATCGGAGGCTTGCCGATCGCCGGACGCAGCGACGGCAGCGCACTCATCACCTCCCGCTCGCGGACGAGGCGTTCGGCGGGAACCGCGCAGATCTCCGAGTGCACCACGCTGTTGACTTCGGCGCACCAGGTCCGGGCGGCGATGTTGGCCACCATCAGGTCCTCGAACGGTGCCTGCGGCACGACCAGGTCTCGCTTGGCGTAGCCGACCAGGTTCTCCACGATCCCCTTCGATTCCGGGTCCGCGGCCTCACACCAATCGGGCCGAGTTCCGTAGTGGGTGGCGAAACGCACGTAGTCGGCGGTGGGGACGACTTTGTTGGCGACCACACCGCCCTTCAGGCAGCCCATCCGGTCGGCCAGTACCACCTTGGGCACCGCCCCCAGTGTTTCGAAGCATTCGGCCAGGAAGGACAGCGTGGTCTCAGACCGCTCGTTGTCGGCAAAACACACGAATCGAAAGCGCGACCAGGCCAGCACGGCGCAGAACACGTGGAGCCCGTCACCTGCGTCGCCCCAGTCGATGACCAGCATCTCGCCCGGTGTCCAGATGGCCGGGCGACGTCCACGCGGATTCTGGCGCCGCCAGTTCTTCTTGGCCTCGGCAACCAGTCGCCGGAAGTTGCGCGCCGACCCTGCGTACCCGGCTGCTCGAGCCAAGGGCAGCAGCCGCTTGGCCGAGATCTTCGCGTGCGTCGCGCGCACCTTGTCGGCCACCAACCGGGCGACCGCGTCGTAGTTGTGCTCGCGTTGCTTGCGGGGCGGCGCCTTGTCCCCGGCCAACGCCTTCTCGATGATGCGTTTGACGGTCTTATGGGTGGTGCCGCACATCTCAGCGGCCCCACGATAGGTGCCTACCTCGCGGTAGGCGGCGATGATGTCCATGACTTCCCCCGAAGATTTCATGGCCCGGCAGACTCCCTGAGCGGCGATCATGACTGGCAGACACCGTCACGATCACCGTTCAGGGGCACACCTCTCCCCACGACACGCGAACGCGCGAACAGACATGGGGACTTAAAAC
>NZ_BAAAZP010000297.1:0-799 GCF_039536965.1 Nonomuraea antimicrobica
GCGGATGTCGTTGTCGGACTCGTACAGGCCGCGGATCTCGGTGCCCTCGTTGTAGCGGGGGTGATTCTCGTTGAACATGTCCACCAGGGGGACGCCCTTGCCCATGACGTCCGGCGGCATCGCCTTGGTGATCTTGTCGCCCATGGGGAACGGGTAGCCGAGGATGCGGTTGGCGTCCTTGACGGCAGCCTTGGCCTTGATCGTGTTGAACGTGTTGACCTGCGCGGTCATCGCCGCACCGTACTTCTCGGTGACGTAGGCCACCATACGGTCGCGCTGGCGGTCGTCGAAGTCGAGGTCAACGTCGGGCGGGTTGATCCGCTCCGGGTTGAGGAACCGCTCGAACAGCAGACCGTGCTCCAGCGGGTCCAGTTCGGTGATGCGGGTGGCGTAGGCGACGATCGACCCGGTGGCCGACCCACGGCCGGGGCCAACCGCGATGCCGTTATCCCGGGCGTGCCGGCAGATGTCGGCGACCACGAGGAAGTAGGAGGAGAACTGCATCGGGCCGATGACCTTCATCTCGGTCTCGTACCGCTCCATCACCTCAGCAGGGACGGGGGTGCCGTAGCGCAGTTCCAGGCCGCGCTCCACCTCCTTACGCAGCCACGACTCCTGCGTCTCCCCCTCCGGCACGTCAGGGAAGTCCGGCATCCGGTTGACCTCAGCGAACACCTCGCTGTAGTCGCCGACCATCTCGGCGACGAGCAGCGTGTTGTCGCACGCCTCCGGCAGTTCGGGGAACAGGGCGTACATCTCATCGGCGGACTTGAGGTAGTAGCCAGACCCGTTGAACCGG
>NZ_BAAAZP010000298.1:0-979 GCF_039536965.1 Nonomuraea antimicrobica
CTCAGCGCAATACGGTGAGGTCAACACCAGCCAGCCCAGCCACACACCACGGAGCACGCCACCATGCCGCCCCGCAAGAGACCCGACCCTCGCACCGCCGCTCTCACTGAGCAAGGCGAAGAGACGTCAGCGGACCCGCTAACGCCGCGACGCACCACCGCGCCTACCCGCGGCCGCGTGGCAACGTGGACCACTCTCCGCAACACCGGCACTCGCTTGGACGACGCCACGAACTCCCGAATGACGAAGGCGCACGACCGCGCAGGCAAGGGCGTCAGAGATATATGGGAAGAAGCGATCAACGCATACTGCGACAAGCTCGGCGTCCCGCAGGAGATGCCCGAGGACGCCGAACTGAAGATCCCAGCTCCCAAGAAGAACAACATGGGCGGCGGCAAGCTCATCATGGTGCGGCTGACCAGGAACACGCGGGCGCGTCTCGTCGAGGGTTGCCTGAGGGAAGACCTGGGCGGCCGGCCGTTCATCTCGGATGCGCTGAATGACTACTTCGACGACTTGGGAATCCCGCGGCCGAAGAAGCCTCAGGAGCCCAGGTAAGATCTCCCCCATCTCTGTGATGAGAGATCGAAAGGCCGCTCCCGGGCGCTGGGGGCGGCCTTTATGCGCTAGCGGCTACGCCTCACGAGCGGCCACCTGCCGCTTGAATTCCGTGCCAGGCCGGAACTTGACGACCCACTTGGCCTCGACGGGCACCCGCTCGCCCGTCTGCGGGTTGCGCGCGTCGCGCCCGGCCTGTTTGACGGGCTCGAACTTGCCCCAGCCGGTGATCTGCACCGTGTTGCCGTCCGCGACCTGCTCCTGGATGTACTCGAGCACGCCGCTCACGTACCGCTCTGCGATCCTGCGGCTGGGCGCTCCGGCTCGGTCGATGACGGCGTCGACGATGTCGCTCTTCGTCTTGATGTTCTTCTCGGCGTCCATTGGTTCTCCCCCTGATTGTTGTTGCCAACCGGCAGCG
>NZ_BAAAZP010000299.1:0-1705 GCF_039536965.1 Nonomuraea antimicrobica
CCGCCCACACGATCGGCTCTCACGTCAACCCCCGAAGGACTTCCGAAGTCGACCACTTAGTGCGCCAGCACCCCGCGGGATGATCGAGCGGAACACCATCCAGAGAGTACGACGGCACGGTCAGATCACCCCCAAGGCACCCGCGAGCTGCAAGCCCCTGTTGACGGTGGCCGAGCTGGGTTCGGCCTGCGGATAGTAGTTCGTCTGATGGATGACAGTCCGCCCGGCCAGACCACCGCCTGCCATGCCGGACGGCACACTGACCCCAGGCACAGCCATGGATGGCATGACCGTGCCTGCGGCCATCGCGGTCATCCGGTCGAGCTGCGTACGCACCAGCCCTGACGCTTGCCGGATACCGACAGCCATACCGGCAGGTAGCATGCGGCCCATCTGCATGAACACCTTCGAAGGGCTGCTGATACCGAGTGCGTCTTGCACCCAGCCGGGCAGGATGTTCTTGAAGAAGTCAAGGATCTTGCCCTTGAGCCAGCCTGCGAGTTGCTGGATTCCGTCCCAGAGTCCGTTGAGCAGGTCTTTTCCGGCGCTGATCATGGTTTCGCCGAGGTTCGTTACGGCCTTGACCACGACGTCGAGGGCGCCCTTGAAATCGCCCTTGAAGAGCCGGACTATGGCCTCAACCAGGGAGATCACTACGGGCAGAACGGCTGTCGTGATCTTGATCAGTGGAGGCAGGATCGGCAGGACGGCCTTGAGGACGACCCCCCAGGCTTCGGCCATGAAACTGATAACGGGGACCAGTTCCGTGATCAAGCTGAGCACGGGTGGCAGTAGATCCGTCGCTATCTGCAGCAGCGGCGGAAGGAGTGTTTTGAGAGCCATTGCTAGGATCTGTCCGAATTGCACTGCCAGTGGAGCCGTTGCCGCTGCAACTTTCGCAATCGCTGCCGACAAGATCGGCAGCACGGGCTGCAGGCTGCCTGCGAGCGCGGCGATCACGGGACCCAAAATCGAACTGAGGTTCGACAGGGCTGCGCCGAGAACCTGGCCCAGAATCCCAGCCAACTGGCCGATCACCGGTAGCAGCGGAGCCACCGCAGCAAACGCAGCCGACAGCCCCTGACCAAGCGCCAGCAGTCCCGCTTGCAGCTCTGGCGAGGCGAACGCCTTACTCAGCATCTCAGCCACGACCGTCAGCCCAGGACCGAGCGCGGCCAGGGCCGGCCCGAGCGCAGACACCGCGGCGGCCAGTCCGGGACCCAAGGCGGTCGCGATGTTGGCAATGTGCGGCGCGATCTGCGCGACCGCACCACCCAAAGCCTGAAAGATCGGGCCGAGGGCGCCTGCGACCTGGCTCAGGCTCTGGAAGATCGTGACCAAGACGCGCTGACCTTCAGCGCTGGCCAGGAACTCGTTGAGCTTGCCCAGGATCTGGCCGAGAACGCCGAGCGCGCTCACACCCCCGGTCTGCATCGCCGTGAAGATCGACGAGACGATCCCCTTCAGGCTGCTTCCGATAGTGCCGAGTTGCTGGAACACCTGCACGGCGCCCTGCATCCACGACAACGCTTGCCCGGACGCCGCGGCGTTGGACAGGAACTCGCCGAACCTCTGCGCCGCCGAGGCGATCCCCGGGACGAGGCCGACCGAGAAGTTCGCGCCCACCACGGCCAGGTCACGAAACCCGGCTAGCAGAGGCTGCACGGCCGGGAGAAGGCCCTGGATCGCCCGCTGAGTCCCATCG
>NZ_BAAAZP010000300.1:0-8771 GCF_039536965.1 Nonomuraea antimicrobica
CTGCCCGTGGGGCTGCGGCGAGCTGGTGCTCATGAGCACCACAGAGCACGGCAACCCCATGCCCCTCCAGCCCAAGCCCGACCCGACCGGCAACCAGGCCGCTTACAAAGACGGCCTTGGAAGGTGGCGATCGCGCTCCCTCACCGGGCGCGACGCCCGCCGGCCGGAGCACCTCGAAGAAACGTTCAGGCCGCACGTGGCCGACTGCCCCAATCGCGCCGAGCAGCAGACCCATCCTGGCACACCGTCGGGCGGCCGTACCCGTCTCCGCCGGACCCGCCCCCGGCGCTCGACCCTGTGGAGGAGCCGATGACAGAGAGCACGCCCCGATCGGCCGAGCAGGCGTACGACATCGACGCCTACCTCGTGTACGTCACGCAGCTCCGCCACGACGGCCCGGCGCACCTGGTGCTCGAACCGTACGACAGCGACCACGCGCTCTGCCTTGCGAACCCAGGCGGCTGCACGGCCAACCTGATCGAGGCGAGCCGGCGGTGCGGCCGGGTCTCGCTCGGCGAACTCGTGCAGCTCGCCGTGGTGCATGAGAACGCCCGGGACGGCTACCCGTACGCGCAAGAGACGGACGACCAGGCTAGCCGCGCCATCGGCGTGATCATCGGCGCCGCTCAGCGCATGGCGCTCGATGAGCTTCGAGCGGAGGGGCGCGCTGAACTCGTCGGCCGACTTGCAGCGCTCCGGCAGCAGTTGGTCTCCCTGCAGCAGGAGGCCGTCTACACCCGGGAGACGGCCGACGGGCACTCGTCGTACTCCGCCGGCGACCGCGCCGACCTGTACGGGCAGCTGATCGACCAGCTCGATCAGGTGGTGAAGGGGTGAGCCAGCGACCCCGCAGCAGGACGGAGCAGGCGGGCTGTGGCTATGCCCTCCTCGCCGTTGCCGTGGCCATCGCCGGCTCCTGGCAGTTCGTGTTCGGCGACGCCGATGTGGGGTTGTGGCTGCTGGCCACCGCGTGGCTGGCGGGCCGCTGCTCGACGGCCCTGCAGGCGGTCGAGCGCCTGCGCGCGCGCCTGTCTGACCCTCGGCGGACCGGGGCCGCGGATGCGCGGGTTCGTCGCATACACCCTGGAACATCAGATTCATAGGAAGTTATGATTAGGATATGAATCTGAAGCGAAGGGACCCCGAGATGATGGCTGCCCGTGTCGCCATCTCCACGCGCCCGTACGGCCTGCCACCCGAGGAGGCGCGGTGAACACGACGGTGGAGGCTGGCACAGCTCGCCTGCTCGGCCGGTTCCGGCACGGCAGCCGAAACTGGCACAAGGCCCGCGAAGGACGAGTCGGCGGATCGCGGATCGCCGGGATCACGGGCTTATCCCCATGGGAGTCGCCGTTCTCCGCCTGGTGCGAGATGGACGGTCGCATCGCCTCGGGCAAAGAGACGCCGGAGCAGGCCCGGGGCCACTTCCTGGAGCCGACCATCCGCAAGTGGTTCGCTGCCCAGCACCCCGAGTGGAAGGTGCGCGCCGGCGGGACCTGGGTGCACCAGGAACGTGACTACGAGCTGGGCAACCCGGACGCGCTGTGTTACGACGCCGACGGCCACCTGGTGGAGGGCGCCGAGTTTAAAACGGACGTTGCTGCGACAGCGTCTGGATGGGGGAAACCCGGCACCGACCAGGTGCCGCTGTACTACCGCTGCCAGGTGAAGTGGTACATGGACGTGTTCGGCGTGCCGCGCTGGCGCGTCGTCCTCCTGGACGAGCGGCACAGATTCCGGGAGTACGTGGTCGAGCACGATCCCGTCGAAGCTGCGATGTTGCGCGACGCTGCGGAAGACTTCCTCGCCTCCCTGTTCTGGGGCGAGATGCCGCCGCTGGACGACCACCCGGCGACGTACGCCGCGGTGCTCCAGCTCCATCCGGACATCGACCGCGACGCCGCGGTGGTGCTCCCGCACGAGATGGCTTACGAGTTCATCGATGCGCACCTGAGTTTGGGAGCAGCTGAGAAGCGGGTGACGAAGGTTGACTCCGAGGTGGCCGCGTTCATGGGGAACGCGCGCCGCGCGCTGTGGGACGGCAACCGGGTGGCGCGCCGCCAGAAGTCGTCGGCCAGCACCGTGTACCTGCGTCCCGATGAGCGAATCGCCGGGATCGAGATTTCCGCACCGCAGCAGCAGGAGTGTGCGGCATGAGCGGCCGGAGCCGGAGAACGCAGAACCAGCGCGACCGGAACCGGCGCGGCCAGGAGCAGCAGAACCAGGAGCAGGAGTCAGAGCCGAAGGGCCAGATGTTGGAGCTCATCAACGAGATGAGCGCCGAGGTCCGGTTGCACCGCGACGCGTTCACAGCGGCGATGCCGCGAGGCGTCTCACCGCAGCAGATCATGCAGGACGCCCACAACTGCCTGCGCAGCACGAAGAAGCTTCCGCTCGTCTATAGGCCCACCTTCCTGGCGGCCTTATTGACCTGCGCGAGCCTCGGCCTGCGACCCGGTGTCCCCGGCCTTGGTCATGCGTGGATCTTGCCTTTCCGCAACTTCCAGAACAACGGCCGCCTCGAAGCGCAGCTGATCATCGGCTACAAGGGGTACGCCGACCTGGCCTACCGGCATACACGAGTCGTCGGCATCGCCTCCAACGTCGTCCGCTCACGCGACACCTTCGAGATCGACCTTGGCGACGACAAGCTCACCCACAAGACGCCGCCGCTCGGCGTACCACGAGGCCCAGCCATCGGCTTCTACGCCTTCGCGAAGGTCCAGGGCCCGTACGGGACGGAGCGGATCCTGACCGAGCCGATGAGCGTCGCGGAGATGCAGGAGCACCGCGACGAGCACGCCATGCACAAGGAGTGGGTGAACGGCCGCTGGGTCGTTGCCGGCGTGTGGCTTGATCACTTCGATGAGATGGGCCGCAAGACGATGATCCGGCTGCGGCTCATGAAGTCCATGCCGGTGGCGTTGGACCTGGCGACCGCGGCCGTCGTGGACGAGGGGGTCCGGTACGACCTCAACCCGGACGCCGACCCGGCGAAGGTCACCGAGCGTCCGAGCGACGTACCGCCACCGCTCGACCCGCACGCCCCCGTACGCGACTCGGTGGTGATCCGGACCCCGGACCGGCAGGGCGGCATCACGCCGGACCAGGATCGCCGCATCGCTCAGCTGATGCGGCAACGCGGCATGAGTAAGAACGACGCGCTGGACCTGGTGGAGAAGACCGTCGGCGAGCGGCTGTCGGCGCGGCTGCTGAACGAGAAGCAGGCCAGCCAGGTGATCGACGCGATCCAAGCGATCCCGCCCGACCCCATCGGCGGCGCGGTCCTGACCCCGGACCGCGAGGAGAAGGAACAGCGGATCGTCGCCCTGTTCGACGGCCTTGACACGCGGATCAGCGCCGGTCGGCGGCTACGTGACCTGTCCACGCTGGTCGGCCGCGACGTCCGCACCCCGGCGGACGTCAACGACGACGAGTTGGGCGACATCGCCGACGTGCTGACCGCGTGCAAGGGCCAGACATCTGAATGGGACGCCGCAGTCAAGGCGGCGGCCGACCAACGAAAAGCGAGTAAAACATGACATCTATGGCCCGGACGGGCATCGAGCACGGCACGGTGCGGGGCTGGCGACAGCACCAGCGACACCGGGTACCCCTGACCAACGAGTGCGGCTGCAGGGAGGCCCGCCGGCGGAACGACCAGGCCAGGCAGGCGAAGGTGGCGAACCAGCCGCCGCCACCGCAGTTGACACCGCCGCCCGGCCTGTGGGCACCCACACAGGCCAGCCCAGCACTCGGCACGCCGATCAAGGGAAAGGAACTGGCGGAGGGCGACGTGATCGTCCACGTTGGCCGGCACTACCCGGTGAACCACTTCGTCGCCTACGTCGGGTCCCTGCGCGACGAGCTCGGCCACGACACCCGCACCGCAGTCTGCGGCACCTGGGAGATGGCGATCGGTCCCCAGGCGACGATCCACATCGTCCCCCGCGACGAGCAGGTTTGCCCCCCGCACGCGCACGCCAGGGACGCCTGCCAGTCCTGATGCCGGACGAAACGGACGACAGATCGGTGGTCCCGTGCCCCCCGCGCCGGGCACGAGGCCACCGCATCTCGCCGACCGCAGCCCCACGGCAGCAGAGCGCACCACCTGGCTGCGTGATCACCCACCGAGACCGAAGGAGCCACCATGGCCACCGAATCGCAAGCGTCGGCACACGAGAGGGCCGCGCAGACCTACGCGCCCAAGCAGGTCGCGCACGCCGTCGCCGAACTGCTCGGCGCTCACAGCCCCGCCCTCGACGCCTACATCTGGGGCTCCTCCGAGGAGGCGACGATCAAGGTGAACGTGACCCCGATCGACGACGTCGGTAACGAGGAGGCTCAGGACACATGCGCCTTCAGCGCTCTGGTCCTCGAGACGGGTCAGCCGGCGCCGATCGTGCTGGCCCGCCCTGACGTGGTCGACACGCGCAACCTGGAAGGTGGCTCGTACGGGGATTCGCGACAGGTCGGCTGGGAGGTGGCCCCCGCCGACCATCGCGGTCGTGCCACGCGCCGTGCTGACGCAGCTGGTGTCACCTTCCAGGGCTCCGGCCACATCAGCTTTGCCGAGGCGCGACGCATGGGCGCGGCGCTGATTGCTTTGGCTGAGGCCGGGCAGGCCGGGCAGGCCGGGCAGGCCGGGCAGGCCGGCGCGCAGCATGGCTGAGGTGCCGGCCTTCATCTGCGGAGGCCACTTCAGCCCCGAGGTACCCCCGTCAGGGGTGGGCGTGGTGATCCTGCCGTGGCAGTGTCCGCTGTGTGAGGGAGAAGGCCGGTGGGGCGACGGCTCCGCCTGCGTGCTCTGCGATGGCCGGGGTGCCATCACGGCGGAGGCCGCCGCCGACTGGTTGAAAGGCGAGCCCGAAGTTTCCGAGCTGAAGCGCTCGCCGGTCCCGCCCGGCGTCATGAGGAAGCCCTGCGGCGACTGCGCACTCCGGCCAGGGTCGCCGGAAGAGGACGAGCCTCCGTCGCCAGAACGCCCGTTTTACTGCCATTTCGGGATGCGGGTGGTGAACGGCTCGTACGCGCCCGCCGCGTGGTTCGACGGCCGGCCACTCGGCGCCCTGGTGTGCCGCGGCTGGTGGAACGCGGTCACGGGCCTGGCGTGGCTGGCCGAACCGTACCGGCCCGCACGTGACGGCTGGGGCCGGCGTGCGTGAGGACACCTGGTCGTTCCGCATCGTGTTCGGCTGGGCTGGGCCAGAGGCGGCGATCGCTGTGCTCGCCGAGCACGGCACGCTCGAACAACTCGGCAGGGACGATCACGCGTGGACCGTCCACGTGGCCGGAGACCTGGGCCCCGGCTCTGCGGAAGAGAAGGCGGGGCGGGCCGAGTGGATCGCCCAGGACGCGCTGGCCGCCCTGCTCAGCTCGACCTCTGGCGTGGACGAGCGCAACACCCCGGCCCGATTCTTCACCCACCAGTCCACCGCACGCATTGTGAGCGACGGCGATGGGTGAGCGGGCCGCAGATCTGGCCGATTCGAGCAGCCGCAGCAACCCGCAGAAGGAGCAAGACCAGCGGGCCGTTATCGATCCGCCCCGGCCGCCGCCGCCAGCCGACGTCCCAGTGGTCGGCGAGGGCCCCGGATGGCGCTGCTACATCCCGGGCTGCCGCACCCGGGGCCGACGCCAGAGCGCCCCCAGCGCGCAGGCCGCTGACGCCGGGTGGCGCCTTCACTACCTGAACGACCACTACCAGCGGCCAGACTCGCAACGAAGGAGGTCGCGGTGATGACCAGGCCCACGAGACGCCTCACCCGCGGCCAACGCGCACAGCCACCGCCGCCCCGAAAACGCCCGTTCGACGATCGTCGATTTGATATCAACATCATATTGTGTGACCCTGCCGATATGGCGACGGCATCAGCGAACAGGGAAGCCGCACGGCTGGCTCTCGTGAAAGCCTACGAGAAGAAGGAGACGGCGACGGCCGCCATCACGCAGGCCGTGGTCGATGCGCGCGCCGTGAAGGTCACGTGGAAAAAGATCGCCACCGAACTTGGCGTAGAGGCCTCCAACGCGACCCGCAAGTACAAGCCTTACGTCGACTCGATGGAGCCGGAGAACCTGTGGGGGGAAGAGCCCGACCCCGAGCTGCCGGCGCTCGCCGCCATCCGGAAGGCTGTCACGGCGCACAAGGAGGCGGAGCCGGCCGAGGTGCAGGCCGTGGCCGCTGCTCGCTCGCATGACGTGACGTGGAAGGAGATCGCGGAAGCGGTCCACATGGCGGAGCCGAACGCGTTCGTCAAGTACACCGCGCAGCTGGAGGAGAAGCGCGTGGTGACGGTGCGCGCCACATCATCAGCGGAAGCGGAGCGACGCCACTCGTAGCATCGATGCCCCTGCCGCCTGTCAGGCGCGGGGGCATCGCCTTGTATGCGCCCTGACCTGCATATTCGCCTAATCCATCGACTTTCATTATAGATATCAAGATCATAATAAACTATGATGAAGTTATGAATACCGCGATCACCCTCGACATGGCTATTCCCCATCCCATTGTCAAGCGGACACTGGCCGAAGCCGTCGAATCGCTCAAACGGGAAGGCTGGACTGGTCTGCTGGCGGACACGCCGGAGGACGTCAGCGAGCACGAGTTGACGTTCCGGCGAGCCGTGCGCGACGGCCGCACCCCCACCATCGGCGAGGTGTTGGCCGCCTACTACGTGGCCGCCATGGAGGAGTTGGACAAGGCGTACTACGAGGACAACGAGATCACCAACGGCCAGTACCGGTACCGCAAGTCGGTGGTCCGGCGACTCGTGTTCCGCAGGGCGGTGTGATTATGGCCAGGTATTGCCTCGCGTGCGGCGGACCGTGCGGCGATCAACAAGGCCGCACCTGGTGCCAGGCGCCGCAGTGCGCTGGCCACGCCGACAAGCGCGTGCGTGTGGCCCGGCGGCGAAGCCGAGACCGAGCCCCCTTCGAGGTCATCCTCTGCAATGGCTGCAGCAGGAGAGGCACGAATCATCTGAAGGTGATCGCCATCGTGGGCGACGCGCCGCGCCGCCGCGAGGAGGCGTGACATGCCGCACTGGTACATCGTCAACGAGGACGACGGGATCGTCCGCCGGGAACCGACCCTCGGAGCCCTGGTCAGGTGGGCCCTCATCGCCTACGACGGCTGGGTGCTGCCCGGCAAGAAGCGCGTCAGAGACGGTCACTACCGGTACGCCATCGGGGAGGACCGCGACAACCACCTGCTCGTCAGCGTCTTCCGCCGCGACGTCCTGGCCCACGCCGCATACGACCTCGCGCAGGAGCCGCTGTACCCGTACCCGGACGACCCCTGGCAGCTCGGGCCGCGGGGCTCTGGCGGCCACGCAGACGATGAGCAGGAGGACTGAGCCATGATGGGCGACCGCATCAAGATGTACTGGGACCTGCACCATCACGTATGGTCGCTCGTCGCACTCCGTGGCCCTCGAAAGCGCCTGGTGGTCGCGAAGGCGGACAACGTGACGCTGGCTGGCGTGACCTTCAAGGTCTCCACGCCGGGCCGGACTCGGGCGCATCAGCTCGGCCATCGAACGGTTCACGCGTGGGTGCTCGGCACCGTGGTGTCCATCGATCGGGAACAGCTCGACCTGACCGGCATGACCAAGATCACCTACAACTGGCACCCAGACAGGGCATCGACCTTCGAGACTCCCGACGGAACCCCGGTGCTCTGGGAGGCGCGCGTTCTCTTCGCCCGCGACCCTGGCAAGAAGGAGCACGGGTACGGGTGGGTGGACGGCAGGGAAGTCGGCGCGGAGGTGGCGCGACCATGACCGCCCTGATTCTCCTCACCTGCGAGAGGCATCCCACGGTAATGGAGTGTGATGACGACGAAGCGTTCGCTGTCGAGACCGTCGCAGCCGCTCGTGCTCTGTGGGCGACCAAGCACCCGAACGAGGTCTGTACCAAGCTGGCCCGGGTGAGGCTCGGCTGCGAGGTGGGGTACTGCGGGAACCTGCTGTCCTTCCCGACGAACACTGACACTGGCCGGGACGGCTTCATCGGAGACAGCATCACCGCGGGCAGGATCTTCGCGGCCAGGCACCACCGGGGGTGGTACGTCGCACGCCGGGCTGGTGGGCGACTGGTCGACTGTTGCCAGTGGCATCTCGGCGGGTGTTGCGTCCACCACGTGGACCGCTCGTGGGAAAGTTTCCGTCCCTTCCCGACTCTGGATCCGGGGGCCGTGTTGCCGGGAGAGCCTGGCTTCCCCGGGCAGGCCGCAGCCGTCCAGTTCGACTTGTTCGACCTTCCGCCGCAACAAGGCCGCGCGCGAGCGTGATCGTCGCGTAAAGCGGAGTAGAGCCTGCCCGAGGAAATTGAGCCCTCAGAAGGCTATTTTCGCAGGTCAGAGCCATATCCGATTTGCTATCAATTTCATAAGATGTTATGGTTATTGCATGATCAATTAAATGAAAGGAGTTCGAGATGGCCGCCGAAATCATGCTCACCACCTCCGAGACGGCAGCCGCCTTCGGTGTCAGCGTTCGTACCATCCAGCGCTGGGCGAAGAACGGCACTCTCACGGCGGTCAAGAGGGCAGGCCGGTGGGCCGTCTCCTTCCTCGCCGACCTGGCCGACTTCCCGTCGGCCGCAGTCGGCAAAGCGCGTGACCTGCTGGAGCTCGGCGGCATCCTGGCCACCTCCAGGCCCGGCATGTACACCGCCGTCTCCAGCTCCGGCGACTGCACCTACCTGGTGCACATCACCAACTGCACCTGTCCGGCCGGCCGCAAGCAGCGGCCCTGCTACCACCGGGCGGC
>NZ_BAAAZP010000301.1:0-521 GCF_039536965.1 Nonomuraea antimicrobica
GTTCGGCGTCTTCGAGCGTGCACTGAGGGAGGCGTACGCTGCGTGCCACTAACAGGAAGGCGTCGAGCGTGGTGTCGCCGGTGGCGACGAGCTGGTCACGCACTCTTGATCTCCCATCCGTGCGGGGTGACTTGGTTGATGAGGGAGCGAATAGCGTTCGCGCCCTCGGCCTTGCGGGTCTGGTGCGGCCGGTCCTCGGGGTGCCAGGTGATCGAGACGCGCAATGCCCGCCCCTTCCAGCGCGACACGTACAGCACGCCGAACCACCGGGCTCCGGGCTGGTCCAGGACGAGCTCCCACGACGCGCCGTGCGCAGCGTCGGGCACCTTGACGGTAAACCCGGCCTCCTCCAGGCGGTCGATGATCTGACTGGCCACACGGTTGGGCTGGAACGCGGTCATGTGATGCTCCCTTCGAGCAGGTTGGGGGTGTAGCCGGGGATCAGCTCGGCGTCCTCGTCGCACAGCCAGTAGCGGTGCCCGTCGATGACCACCGCGGCGGCCACGAGCGGGGCGTTGCAT
>NZ_BAAAZP010000302.1:0-665 GCF_039536965.1 Nonomuraea antimicrobica
GAACTGTCCGACGCCGAAAGGACACGGATGCACCAGATCATCGGCTCCGGTGTCCATCCACTGCCGACCTTTGAGATCGTCCCAGTGGAGAACTCTACTGAGCCTGGGAAAGGCTGTTACGTCATCGTGGTCGCGGCCGGCCCACGCCAGCCGTACGCCGTCGCAGTGAACGACGGCTATCGCTACCCCCGACGCATCGGCCCCTCTATCGGCTACCTGACCGAGCCCGAGATCGAGACCGCCTATCGGCGCCGAGACGCTGCCAGACGCGACCAAGCGGCGCGCGCTGTTGAGATCGAGCAGGTCATCTCGAATCGGCTCGACCACGACAATCCGTGGATCATGGTGTCGCTCGTCCCCGACCACCCTGGGCAGGCTCCTATGGAAGCAGCGACCTTCAAGGAGGTACGCGATCTCTATCAGGGGAGTAAGGCCAACCCACTGGTGGTCGGCTCCATGACCGGCTGGAGACAGGTTCAACCTGCCCAGCATCGATATCTCCTCGACGACAGACTCTCTCAAGACCGCAACGCCAAGAATATGGCTGCCGAGTTGTACGTCGATGGAGCAGGCGTGTACGCGATGACCGCCCCGGCCTTCTGGAAGGACGGAGAGACGAACCTCGTGCGCTTCAGCGACGAGAAAGTTGTACTGATCCTCCTGTC
>NZ_BAAAZP010000303.1:0-610 GCF_039536965.1 Nonomuraea antimicrobica
ACCGACCCCGCGCTCATGGGACCGATCGCGAAGCGGATCACGTACACCCGCGGTGCGCCGACTGCCGTGATCTTGGGCCGCAAGGTCGAAATCATCAGCTCGAACGACGCCCGCGCCGAGAATCGGTTGCGTGGCATGACCGCGGCTGGCGCCTACGTCGATGAAGCGACCTTGATCGAGCGCCCCTTCTGGGACATGCTCCTGTCCCGGCTCAGTGTCAAGGGCGCCAAGCTGTTTGCGAGCACGAACCCTGACAGTCCGTCGCACTGGCTGAAGAAGGACTTCCTCGACCGGGCGCACGAGCTGGACCTCCGCCAGTGGCACTTCCGCCTCGACGACAACCACTCGTTGGACCCGGCCTACGTCAAGGCGCTCAAGAGTGAGTACAGCGGGCTCTGGTACAAGCGATTCATCGCGGGCCTGTGGGTGATGGCCGAGGGCGCGATCTACGACCAGTTCGACGAGGATCGGCACGTCGTGGACGAGCTTCCGCTCATGGAGAAGTGGTTGGCGGCAGGTGTGGACTACGGGACCGTCAATCCGTTTGCTGCGATCTTGGTCGGCGTTTCCACTCCCGACCGCGAGGGCCAGCGGCGCATCTACCTTGCGT
>NZ_BAAAZP010000304.1:0-750 GCF_039536965.1 Nonomuraea antimicrobica
CTCTGTGTGAAGAAGGGTGAGCAACTACCGTGGATCGTGCCGGACAGCCTGTGGGAGCGGATCGAGCCGTTACTGCCGAAGGTGGAGCGACGAAGGCGCTATCCAGGCCGTAAGCGGCTGGATGACCGGCTTGCTCTGCAAGGCATCTTGTTCGTGCTCTACACCGCGATCCCGTGGGAGTTCCTGCCCCAGGAGCTGGGCTTCGGCTCGGGGATGACCAGCTGGCGGCGGCTGCGTGACTGGCATGCCGCCGGCGTGTGGAACAAGCTGCATGAGGTGCTCCTCGCCGAGTTGCACGCCGCCGGCCAGCTCGACTGGTCCAAGGCGGTGATCGACAGTTCGCACGTGCGGGCTCTCAAGGGCGGCCCAAAACCGGCCCGAGCCCGGTCGACCGCGCCAAGCCGGGCTCGAAACACCACGTCATCACCGACGGAGGCGGCATCCCTCTCGCCGTCTCCCTGACCGGCGGCAATCGCAACGACGTCACCCAGCTCCTGCCGCTGATCAAGGCCATCCCGCCCGTACGCGGCCGGGTCGGCCGGCCCCGCAAGCGACCCGACTGCCTGTACGCCGACCGCGGCTACGACCACGACAAGTACCGTCGCCTTGTCTGGCGCACCGGCATCAAGCCCATCATCGCCCGGCGTGGCACTCCACACGGCTCTGGCCTGGGCGTTCACCGCTGGGTCGTCGAGCGGACGATCGCGCTCCTGCACTGGTTCCGCCGCCTGCGCATCCGCTGGGAGATCC
>NZ_BAAAZP010000305.1:0-750 GCF_039536965.1 Nonomuraea antimicrobica
GACCAGCTCACCAGATGGCAGAAGGAGCAGGTAGAGCTCACGCTCCACATCTTCTACACGACCGTACGGGCCGGCCAGGCGGGTTTGTCGGATGGCGGGGGGCCGTTCGGGTTCGACATCACCGTGGCGTTGCTGGTGGACGAACTGCTGTCCGGCTTCTCCTGCGATGCGATCGTGGAGACGGGCTGCTTCCTGGGCGACACCACCGATTACCTGGCTCGCCGCTACCCGAACACGCCTGTGCGCTCCTGCGACGTCGTACGTGAGCACGCCGACTTCGCCCGGTATCGCGTCGCCGGCCTGCCCAACGCGGACGTGAGCTGGAGGGACTCGCCACTCCTGGTCGAGGAGGCCAGCCGGACCTACCAGCGACCCCTGTTCTTCCTGGACGCTCACTGGGCGGAGAACTGGCCGCTCGAGCGGGAACTGGCCGCAATCACCTGCGGCATCGTGCTGATTCACGACTTCGACGTGGGCCACGAGCGGTTCAGCTTCGACGCCTACAACGGGCTGGTGTGCGGTCCGCAGGTGCTCGCACGCGTGCCGGACCCGCCGAAGGTGTACTTCACGCCGAACCCGCACACGGCGTGGCCGCTGCCGTGCTTGCAGACTGGGCGGCGCGCTGGCGTCGGCATCCTCGCGATCGGAGCGGACCTGGACCCGCTCGTCAACAACCCACGACTGATCACCCATCACCTAGTGGCCGAGGCGGTGACGAACCCGTGAACCAAACCCTGAAAGACCCCATCA
>NZ_BAAAZP010000306.1:0-541 GCF_039536965.1 Nonomuraea antimicrobica
TGATCTCAAGTAGGGCATACCAGCCGGTAGTTCGGCTGGTTCTTGATCGTGGTTATCGTCATGTTGGCCCCACACACAGACTGGCTCGTTCGTTTGTCCGCCCAGAAGGTGGCCTTGTTCGTAGTTTGGTGTTGATCACGTGGAGGGCGGAGGGATCGGGGCGTTGTGGTGAGAGTGCTGTCGGGACGGTATGAGCTGCTGCAGCCGTTGGGACGGGGCGGTATGGGGGTGGTGTACCGGGCGCGTGACCGGGAGCTGGAGCGGATCGTGGCGGTCAAGGTGCTGCCCGCGCAGATGCTGCGCGATGGGGACTTCCGGGCCCGGTTCCGGCGGGAGGCTCGGGCCGCGGCGGGCTTGTCGCATCCCAACATCGCGGTCGTCTACGACGTCGGTGAGGACATCGGTGACGGGGAGCTGGTTCCGTATCTGGTGATGGAGCTGGTGGAGGGCGGGACACTGGCCGATCTGCTGCGCCAGGCGCCGCCGACCCCGAACGAGGTCGGGCGGATCGTGGCGGCGGTCTTGGAGGCGTTGGAGCACA
>NZ_BAAAZP010000307.1:0-614 GCF_039536965.1 Nonomuraea antimicrobica
GGCCACCCGGCTGACCGCCACCGGAATACGGATCGGTACCCCGTCCTACATGTCGCCCGAGCAGGCCGACGGCAAGCCCGCCGACGCCCGCTCGGATCTGTACTCCACCGGATGCGTGCTGTATGAGATGCTCACCGGTCGGCCGCCCTTCACCGGGGACTCGCCCGCCGTCGTGCTCTTCGGGCACCTGCACAAGACCCCCCAGCCGCCCTCACATCTGATCCCGGCCCTGGCCCCCTTCTGGGACCAGGTGCTGGCGACCGCGCTGGCCAAAGACCCCCAACAGCGCCACCGGGATGCCGCGGCGATGCGACAGGCCATCGAAACCGGCTTAGCCGCCCCCACCACCCAGGCGCCTGCGCCGGCCCAGCCCTCCGCGTCCGCACCGGCTGCCCGGCTTGACACCCCCTCACCTACCGAACCGGCACCCACCGAACCGGCACCCTCCGTGTCGGCCCTCTACGCACCCGGCTCTCCCGGTCTCGGGGATCGGTCCGCGCCCGCATCCGCAACGCAAGATCACGTCGCTGCCGCGCCGCACCGGATCCTGTCCCGCCGCCGCCTGCTCACCGGGCTGGGCGTCGCAGGCCTGGCCGCCGCCCTGCCGGCCGCCT
>NZ_BAAAZP010000308.1:0-618 GCF_039536965.1 Nonomuraea antimicrobica
GCGGTAGAGCGGCACGGGCCCGCGAGGATTGAGCACGCCCGAACGCTAGATGTCCTGACACATGCTTCCATTGGCGACTACATGTCCTTGCCAGTTCCAGTACAAGTCCTATACCGATTGAGATATCTCTTATTACTGTGGGCGCATGCAAAACACGTCCTCGCGAACCCCTGCTACCTGCGGGTCACACGATCCACCGCCACCTAGCCCGAAGCAGGGTTACACCGTCGTCCCGTACGTCATCGCCTACGCCAACGAGTTGGTGGCAGATCGGATCAGCTTCGAGCCGTATGGGGGCAAACTGCGTCTGACCTATGAGAACGCCAATGCCGGCGACTGGGTCAGACTTCCATCGGCCAAGGCGTGGGAACCTGGCGTCCTCCGCGCCCGCGTTCACGATCTACGCGATACTCCGGCCTCTCGCGGCCCGGAACGCATGCGGACGTTGCACGTGCGTCGGCAGTGGCTGTGCATTGACAAGCTGCTATGCCAGGTGTGCGCCCGTCCAGCGACCGACCCTCGGACTGGCCTTACCCCGTGGCTGCTACCGGAGACCGCTTTCGAGCGCACCGGCCAGAAGACCGGACGCACCCACGCGCCGCCGACGTGCTGGGAATG
>NZ_BAAAZP010000309.1:0-1530 GCF_039536965.1 Nonomuraea antimicrobica
CAGGTATTGTCCGTGCTTGCCGTAGGCGCCCATGTCCTGGCCGGGCGTCTTCCACGCCTGCCGCGCTTGGATCCAGCCCTCGTGCTTCGGGCAGTAGGCGTACGGGTCGAACCACTTGGAGTAGTTCGGGGTGCGGCCGACGCTCTCGTGAATGCCCGACACCAGCAGCCGGTCTCGTGACTGCGGCGTGAGAGATGTGGTGCGGCCTTGGGCGTGCATGGCGTTGAGCGCGTGCACCTGGATGATGTAGCCGAGCTTCCGCAGCTCGTGGACCCAGCGGTCCCAATGGACCCACAGGCGGGCTTGGATCACGTTCTCCACGCCGAAGCCGAGCACCGGTCGGCCGTATTTCTCCTGGCAGTAGCGCAGGTAGGTGACGACCTCCTCCATCAGCGCGCGCGACCTGACTCCGGCCTTGTCGTCCTCGGTCATGTCGTCGAGGTCCCACAAGGCCATCTGGTTCTCTTTGTCGAACCACCGCTTGTCGCCGCGGGCCGTGGAGAAGCGAGGACACGCAGGACTGGCCCAGAAAAAGGTGGCGTACGGGAACTTCTCGATCGCGTCCGGCTTCTGCACATCGCCGAGCCAGAAGTCGACGCCCTGGTGGTTCTCCATGTACGTCCACTTGGCGGGCTCGAAGTGGTTCGCGCCGAAGATCAGCTCTGTACCGGGGACACGGCGCATGCCATCGCCGGAGCCTCCTGCTCCGGCGAACATCTCGGCGACGGTGACGGTGTCGATGCCCTTATGCCGGATCAGCGTGCCCACGAAGCCTCCGACCTGGACTGCTCGGAGGCTGCGGCCTTGGCCCGCTTGCCCTCCGTGGGCATCGGGAACTGGGTCATCTCCTCGGCCGGTCGGTAGATCCAGCGGTAGACGATCGGGCCGGCCGGGGTCATGATCACCTGGTAGCCCTGGGGAGACGTCCACAGCGTGGAGCAGGACTGGACGGTGCTCACGTTGTCGATGGCCTGCGGCTCGTGGGGCGTCTTTACCGCGTCCATCGCCATTGCGCTGTGGTTCGCCGCCTCGCAGGGCGGCAGGGGCGGCAGGTCGTCGAACATGGTTCCTCCGTAGGTAGTGAAGGAAATGGCCCTGCCTCGGGCGAGGCGGGGCCATACGATCGGGCAGCGGTGCGAGCCCTTTAGCGTCGGGCTCGTGCCGCTACTCCTCGGGAGCGGGGATGACTGCGAGGACGGTCCGCACGTCCGCGCCGGAGATGGCGAATGCGTTGTCGGGCAGCGGTGTGATGTGGCCGCCTCGCTTCCACACCAGGTCGCAGAAGGCGAGGGTGGTCTTGTCCTGGCGGCTGGTGACGCCAGTGCTCATGACTGCGACCAGTTGTCCGCCCGGCTTCAGGAACCGCAGCGCGTGCGTCACGTGCTGGATGTCCTGGCCTTTGGAGAACGGCGGGTTCATGAGCACCCGATCGAACTTCGCCGGGTATTGGTCGGGCGTCACTTCCAGGAAGTCGCCCGTCGTCAGGCCGACAATGCCGGGAACGTCCAGCAGTGCCTTCGACAGCACCGG
>NZ_BAAAZP010000310.1:0-637 GCF_039536965.1 Nonomuraea antimicrobica
CAGAAATGTTGGTGAGAAATGGCAGCACCCACCTCCGCCCGTTCTCTAGCGGAGACGGGCCAGCAAGTGGGCGTCCAGGAAGCCCCGCTCGGAGGCCGGGTCGTGGAGCAGCCGCGCGAATGTGGCGAACCCAGCCCCGGCCAGCAACTCGGCGAAGCGGTCCGCCGGCCAGCTATAGGCGGGTGTCACCTTGTGGTCGAAGCGGACCGGCTCGGGCGCGTCGGTTCCGAAGAACGAGACCAGGAGAAGGCCCCCCGGCGCCAGGACACGCGCCTGCTCGGCGAGCAGCGCGGGTAGTTCCCCAGGAGGGGTGTGAATCATCGAGTAGTGGGCCAGCACGCCGCCGAGCGCGCCGTCCTCAACGGGGAGTTCCTCCATCCGGGCCTCATCGAACTTCAGCGCCGGATGGGCCCGCCGAGCGTGGTCGACCATGGCCGGAGAGAGGTCGAGCCCGAAGGCATCCAGTTCCAGGTCGTGCAGCATGGCCGTCAGATGTCCGGGCCCGCAGCCGACATCCGCCACCCGCGAATTCCCCGTCCCACGCACCAACTCGGCGAAGGTGCCGATCATGTTCCGTGCGAACGGCTGCGTCTCCAGTCGGTTAGCGAACATCGACGCATATAACTCGACGACCCCG
>NZ_BAAAZP010000311.1:0-786 GCF_039536965.1 Nonomuraea antimicrobica
AATCGCCTGAGGATCGTCTACTCGACATTGTCCGCTCGCAACTCGGCTACACCGAGTCGGGCTCGGGCTGGACGAAGTTCGGTGCGTGGTGGGCTGAGCGGCACAACAAACCTGAGTCCTGGGCACACGAGCCGTGGTGTGACATGTTCCTCGCCTGGGCGGCTGATCGAGCCGGGCTGATCTCCGTAGTGGGCGATTCGGCCTGGACGCCTGGGCACGCGCAGTGGTTCAAGGACCGAGACCGTTGGGGGCACACACCTCGACGCGGCGCCATCGTGTTCTTCGACTGGGCTGGCTCACGGAACATCCCGGCGATCGATCATGTCGGCATCGTCGAGGCCGTCCGCTCGAACGGCACCATCGTGACGATCGAGGGCAACACCTCCAACCGTGTGATGCGCCGCGAACGCTCCGGCCTCGTCGCCGGCTACGGCTATCCGGCGTACTCGAGTAAGCCCGCTCCCAAGCCTCAGCTCACCTGGACGGAGGAGATCGTGAAGTCCCTGCCTTTGCTCAAGCGCGGCGCCCGTGGTTACGACGTCAAGACGCTGTTCTACCTGCTCCACGCCCGCGGCTACGGCCTGGGCGGAGGCATCGATGACACCGTCTTCGGCGAGCTGCTGGAGGACGCGCTGCGCGCTTTCCAGAAGGCGGCCGGTCTGAAGGTGGACGGCGAGTGTGGTCCGAAGACCTGGCCGAAGCTGATGCGTGTGGACTGACCGCCCCGGACTGATCGTGATGGCCTGCCCAACCGGGTTGGCCCTTTTTTGTGCCCACACACCTTGG